>JBHIBK010000019.1:0-12874 GCA_046759065.1 Thermoplasmata archaeon
TGATCGGCGCGTTCAAGGCGAAGAAGAGACGGGATGAATTGACAATGACCGAGTTCATTGGAGACCAGAAGGCGAGAGCTATCGTGAGGGAGTTTGCCGCGTCGAACAACCTCTGGATAAGAGAGGAGGCACCCGACAGCGATGACTGGGAAATCGTCGAGTGGTATGAGAGGATATATGGAAAAGGCGGATCAGGCTAGCTCTTCCTGCGGCGTGGTCAGAGACATCTCCACGATTCTTTTTGTCTGGACAACATCCTGGGCGGAGTAACCCGCGGAATTCCCCGCCAAAAGCCACTTCCCGGAGAGAAGGACATCCGCGTTGGGATCGACGAGCCCATAACCGCCCTCGACATTCACAAGACCCAATCGCGTCGCTCCCCGCTCCTCACTATCCACCTTCTGAAGCCTGAGGACCATTCTCAGGTTCTCTCTGAAGTCGCTCATGTCAATCGGAATCCTGACACCCTCGAACCCCCTGAGGTGGAACCACTCAAAGGTCATTGCGGCTCCGAGTGCGAAGAAAGCCACAGCGAAGAGGATCTCTGCCGCTATGTTGGTCACAAGCAAGTTGCCGAAAGCGTCCATCATGACCAAAGAGAACATGAGGAAAGCAGGAACCGCCAGAAGGATGGACCTCCTGAACGGAACCCACCTGAGCGGGCTCGACGTGGACCGCGCTCTCCTATCCGAGTAGCGGTCCAACGAGACGATGAAGAAACAGAGCAAGAGACCCAATGTCCAGGGGAGGGCAAACTCCAGCGGGGATCTTTCAGTGATTTGTCTCGAATCAAAGCCGAAGAGGGCCGTTTCTGGATGGAAGTCTAACCATGCGAACCAGTAGCAGATGATTGAGCTGGCCTGGAGGGAAACCAGGCTTTGATTTCCGGACTCAATGATGCCCGTAGTCATGTTCCAGCGGTTCGCGTACTGATCCTCCATGATTGAATCAGAGACGTAGGCGAACGACCGATTGTCCGCTTGAAAGACGAAGGTCGCGCGGTATGCATAGGCTATGACCACCCTCGCCGAACCAATGGTGTCCATCACGACCCCTTCGTTGGAGAGCCTAGAAATCGGGTACGCCGAGTAGGTTCCATTCAAACCGACACCCAAGACGAGGTCCTTTGGGCCCAATGAAGAATCGTCGAACTGGCGCGGGAAGAGAATCTCATCGGTTCTCTGGTAGTCGCCAAAGGGGTGTATTCCGTACCGCACATCGCTTGGCGGATTCAAGACCGAGGTGGAGGGATGCAGCGCCTCCCAACCGGACCAATCCGTTCTCACCGAATGGACTTTCGTGAGCATTTTGCCGGAGAGAGAGCCCTTTATCGCCTTGCCATCAATCTGACTCCAGATGGACTGCGTTTCCTCATCGAGCATAAGGAGATTGTTCCTGTATACTCCATCGTGAACAGCGAAGGTGAGGACCCTTCCGTCCACGCTGCGACTGTACACCGCTGCTGAGTCTGAGATGAAGGAGTAAGTGACCGCTATGGGCATTCCAGCTATGATGTCGTTCGCAACGCCGTGCCACTCCAGCAAGGAAATAGGGTATGCCCGGCTTTCATTGTTCATCTCGATGCCGATGACCGAATCACCAGGAGGTGGGGCAAAACCGCCAAACGATGGATTGCTCACCGCCGTTATCGTGAGGGGAGGAAACACGGGGACCAGCTCGCTTGGGTCGCTAGCCTTCGAATAGAAGAAGGAGGCGAAGAAGATCATTACTATGAGCGCGACAACCTTGATTTTTCGCAAAGCAATCCAGAAGTTCAATCTCGGCAGAATCCTTAAATCTGTCGATTGGCTGGAATACCTTTATTCCCGATTCAGCTATACCTTCTCATGGAATCCGCGGAGGTTTTTGAGTTACTGGATGAATCCAAATCAAGAATGGTCGATTCCTTAATCGGCATGTGCCGAATAGTCGCCCTCGATCCGAGTTCTGGCGGGGACGGAGAACTCGAGAAAGTGAAGTTCCTGGAGGAACTGCTCGCACAGCTTGAAATCCCGTTCGAGAGGTTGGACGTCCCAGATGAGAGGGTTTCCAGCGGGATTCGACCGAATCTCGTGGTCCGGTTCCCTGGAAAAGAGAAGAGGACAATCTGGGTGGTTTCCCATACCGATGTCGTCCCGCCTGGGGATCTGAGCGGGTGGAAGCACGATCCCTTCGATCCCATCCTCGAGGGGGACAGAGTAACGGGCAGAGGCGTTGAGGACAACGGACAATCTGTCATCTCATCAATCTACGCTCTTTGGGCGGTGAAGGAGGTCTTCGGGCAACCTGAAACGTCCTCTGGTCTTGCTCTCGTGGCCGATGAGGAGACGGGAAGCGCCCACGGGATAAACTATCTCATCGAGCAGGGAGCGTTTGGAAAGGACGACATCATAGTCGTGCCAGACCGCTTCTCTGCCGATGGATCCGAGATTGAGGTGGCCGAGAAGAACATCCTTTGGATACGATTGGAATTGGAGGGGAAGCAGACGCATGCGAGCACGCCCGAGAAAGGCATAAATGCGCACAGGGCGGGCGCCCACCTTATCACTTGGATAGACGATAATCTTCACAAGATCTTCGACAAGGAGAATTCACGGTTCAAACCGTCCATATCCACATTCGAACCCACAAAGAAGGATGCCAACGTTCCAAATGTCAACACGGTTCCCGGAAAGGACGTGTTCTATGTTGATTGCAGAATCCTGCCAGCCTATTCTACAGGTGATGTGTTCAAGGAGGTCAAGTCTCTTGCAGAACGGGTTGAGCAGGAGTTCTTGGTGAAGGCGACTCTTGAGAAGGTTCAGGAAGAATCCAGTCCGGAAACATCACCGGGTAGCGAGGTTGTCCAAAGGGCGCGAAGGGCGATTCGAGCCGTCCTGGGTCTGGAGCCCAAGTTGGTGGGCGTGGGGGGCGGCACATGCGCTGCCCATTTCAGGAAGGCGGGATTTCAGGCTGTGGTTTGTGGCACAGGAGACGAGACCGCTCACAACGTCAATGAATATGCGAAGATTGAGAATCTGGTCAAAGACGCAAAAATCTATGCGGCCCTCTTCATGGGCTAGCTCTTGTAGACGAAGCACTCCGTTTTCCGGCCCTGCCGCACCACACGAATTCTTCTTGCGCTCGCGAGGATTCCTATGTGATAGTTGACGGTCGGTGGAGTTATGTTTATCGCGTTTGCGATCTCTTTCTGCGAAATCCCCGGGTTCTCGTGTATTACGTCTACGATGTGCTTCTGAATCGGGTTCATGCGGAAGTCGCCATCATCCGGAATCCTCATGTGTTTCGGATAGAACCTCCTGTAGAGGCCGAACTTGCGCGACTTGACAAACTCTTCTCGCTCAAGAGTCCTCAAGTGATGGGCTAGGGAACCATTTGTAAGGCCGAGTGCGTGCTTGATAGCATTGTAGTGCTCACCAGGATTCGCCAATATGTAACCGTAGATTTGACCGCGAATGAAATGATCCAGGACTCTCTCCCTTCTGATCTTCGAGTAAAGTGGGACGAAGAAGAGGAGAAGCGCGAACTTGACATTTTCGCTTACTACAGCTGCTATCGCCACGGCTGAAAGGGCGGCGACTGCTGTCCCAGCTACATAAGGGGTTTCAGGTGGGAGAACTGGAGGAGGAGCGGACACGGGCGCAACTTCGACTGTAAAGGTCTGTATATCGGAAAGACCGAAAACGTCTCTAACTTCAATCAGAACGTGTCTTGTTCCTGGGGTCTTTGGGGTCCATGTCAGTAATCCATCATCATCTATTGTCATTCCTTCGGATCCAATGATGAGTTTGTACGTGACAGCCGCCCATGTTGGATAGTTATCCTCAACCACGATTTGATAAGAATACTCGCTGTCGATTTCGGCCCCCGCAGGGGGAGCACTCATTATCTGAGGAACATCATTGACCCAAACACTGAAAACGTTGCTCTTCGCTGGATTGTTTTGTGGACTGTTGTCCCAGGCCTCAACCTGGAACTTCAGCGATCCCGACCAACCTAAACTAGCTCTAAAGCTCAAGAAAGGACCGCTCAACGTTGCGTCAAGTTTGGTGGGGTCTTCTTCCAGGATGAGGTTGAAATCAAGGATTCCGTAGTCATCGTAGAAGTACTGCCTCAAGTCGATGAGATTCTCTCTCGTCTCACCCTCGTTGAGATGCAGGGTCGATGGAACCGGCATGACCAGTGTGGCTGGATAATCCTCAACCCAGATAACAAAAACGAAACCCACAACACGAACAACAACATCCTTCAGAGAGTCTCCGTTGAAATGGCCCGAGGCAAGAAGCCTTATTCCCTCAGGCTCGGTCAAGGTTGCGAATGGTGCTGTCTGAAGGGTAAAGCCTGAGGATTCGCTCACAAAACTCAGATTGCCATCTGTCAGAGAGACGAGTATTTCGCTTGTGCCATCGTTCTCAATGTCCACGAGGGTCAATGTTGAAACGTTGCCATAGACGTCAATTCCATTGGAGAGAGAGAATTCATGAGACGAGTTGGAAAAGAGTATCTTCACGGTTCCAGGTTGGCCGTCTTGCAGGCTAGGTCCAGCAATAACCAGGTCGACCCGATTATCCGAGTCTAGGTCTCCCACAGACATGTACTCTGGGGCATGACCTGTCTCGTCTAGAGTAACGGTGGAGCCGGGTTCGTATGCATTTGGAAATCTCTGAATGTAGGTGCTGATGTGATTTGAAGATGCCACAATGACATCGATTAGTTCATCATCGTCTATCATTGCGAGGAGAAGAGCATTTCCTGCGGCGCCGGGTATGGGCATGCTAAAGAATGGATCAAATTCGAAGCCAGGCTCCTGAAAGAAGACAGTGGTTCCTGTGAGTCCTGTTACAAAAATATCATTGAGCTCGTCCGATCCGCTGTTCCCAACTGCTACATCACGAGGATTGCTGACGGACAAGGTCGCGATAAGCTCAAACCTGTCGGAGATTCGCTGTTCATATACGCTAACACGATTCTCACCCAGGACGATTAAGTCGGATTTTGAATCATTAGTGACGTCCCCGCTACACAATTCCTGGGGAAAACTCGTATGGATCATCGCATCAGGAAAGACCGGCAGGCCATCTGGACCCTGGAAATAGAGAAAGACAGCACTAGCAGCATAACTGGCAACGGCTAAGTCATCGAGACCGTCTGAGTTGAAATCATCTACGATGACGTCACCCATGCCCGGAGCCTCAATCTGTTGAACGACGCTTCCCATGCGAGGAAGACCTCTTGCGAGAGGCTGCGCTGATAGGAAAACAGAAACGACTAGGAGCATTCCAAATAGAAGAACCCCTGCTGTCTGGAATTTCCTCATTTTCCCCCTCTTTACGTAACAGATATGGGACTCTGTCGTTTTCTTCTTTTTGCTCCGTGGGCACGGAGAGAACTCACCTATTTTATGGTTCCCGAAATTATATCTATTGATTGGTGAACGCTTCGAATTAACTTATAAGTCTTTCGGTGCTTCTGGGCGTGCCTAAAGTGCTGAATCTCGAAACGAAATCAGCGCATCTCGCCGCACCGTCATAGTCCCCCATCTTCGCCAGCACGTATCCCTTGTTTACCCACGCTTCCCTGTATTCCTCGTCGATCTGAATTGCCCGGTCATAGCACTTTATCGCTTCTTCGTACCTTCTCAACCTGGTAAGCGCGTTTCCCTTGTTGTTCCAGGCGACCTCATAGTCGGAATTCACCCTGATGGCCTCGTTGTAGCACTTCAGAGCCTCCTTATGTCTTCCAAGGCGGGAGAGTGCGGTGCCTTTGTTGACCAAGGCCACCTCGTTGTTGGGACTCAACTTCAGGGCGTTGTCTATGCACTCAATCGCCTCTTCATACTTCCCCAGAATGGTGAGTGCCGCACCTTTGCTGTACCAGGGTACATCGAGGTTTGGAGACGACTCGTTTGAGCCCTCGAGGTTGGTCGATGCGCTTATTGCCTTGTCGTACGAGGCAATGGACTCCTTGAAACGCCTCTCTCGATACTTCCGGTCTCCAGTCAGAATCTCGGTGTCTATCAGAGTCTGAATCCACTTCGCCCTTATCAGCAAGACGACACCGAGCGTGATGTAGATGGAGCCTATGAGCCACAGGGAAATGGCGGTAGCGTCGCTTATATACCAGGGATTTGGGAGCCCAAGCGATGAAAAGGAAACCAGGAAAACCAGAAGGGATCCAGTGGACCATATCAGGAATGCCGGGAAATCCCGCCTCATGGCAAGAATCCCAATCATGGATACGACTCCCCCCACGACCACTACTGTCAAATCAATAGAACCCAGGTCGGCCGAAGCTCCCACAAGATAGAGGAGAGGCACCAGAACCACTGCCACGCTCCCGCCAAGAAACGGAATCGCCTTGAGCATTGCGGATTTCCAGTTCTTCGGGAGATTAGTCAGGGAAAGTGAGAATCCTGAACCAAAGACGACACCAAACACAACAAGCATGATCCAATAGGACAACTCAATTCCCGCTTGACCCGTTGCATAGAATATCCCAAGGGCGACGAGGCTGGAATAGGCAAGGAACTCCTGCGTCCTTTGGACCTGTTTTCTTCGCCTCTGAATGAACTTCTCTTTAGTGATCCTTCGTGGGATTCTCGGAGGAGAAACTCTTCTTTCAACAGGTCCTTTGAGAACAGGTCTCTCGGAAGCTGGAGCTTCCTCTTTCCGGGTCGTGATCTCCCCCTCCAAGGTCTCGACCAGAAGATCCTGAGGCACTTCTTCGGAAACCTCAGTTGCTTCAAGCTCCTCCAGGAATTTGTCCAGGTCCTCCTCGATGTCAACTTTCTGGACAGGGGTTTCATCGCTCTCGGGAAGGGTTTCGTTTGAACATATCAAGCACTTCCCGCCACTCTCATCCAAATAGGCCCCGCACTCCGGACAGACCGCTTCTCCTTCTTCCTCGGTTTTCGTGACAAAATCGCCAACGCCTATTTTCTTCTCAACCGAGAGGGACGCACCACAAATATCACAGACACGAGCCTCCTCGGTGAGGAAAGCCCCGCATTCTGGACACAGGAACATCGCATCGGCAATGCCCGCCTCTTCCGAAGGAGCCTCTGCAATGTCCGTACTCCTCTCCGGACGGTCAGTCAAATGGAATCCACATGTGAGACAGATGGTGTCAGAGGTTCTGTTAAGGTCCCCGCATTTGGGACAGACTGAAATCGTTTCCGGACCTTCGTCGACAATCTCTTCCAAGCTCGCCAGGGAATCGTCGAGCTTTGAGGCCTCCAAATCGTCCGCCGCAACTTCATCCATCGGAGAACCGCAGTGATCGCAGAATTCCGTGTCAGGATCGACATCTCTTGCGCATATAGGGCAGATAATCTTCTCATCGCTCAAAGGACTCACCGTAATGTCCAGGCTCGTGTACTCTCATCAAATAAATTCCCTGGATATTTAATTGTTGTCTCAAGCTTCTCAATTCACGCACAAATCAAGATATATATGCTACAGGATAATCCAGTGGTCCAATGGAAGCGCCATTCATCGTTAGTGCGGCTATTGCTGGGGTGCCCACCTTCGTGATATTCTGGCACGCACTCCAAGACTACGACTATCCTCGTGTTGAGAAGACGCTCTTCGATTTCCAGAAGGTATTCTTCACGCTTGTAATCGGATTCATCTTCGGAGCGGTGGCAAACATTCTCAGATTCTCTCTTCCCTCCGGAATCTCTCCCATATGGATTCCATTCCTGGTTCTCACAGGGATGGCCATCCTTGAGGAATCTTTCAAGACGATATTCCTGAACATGAAGAGATTCCAGATGAAATTCGATACCACGTTCTACGGGCTCTCCCTGTCCTTGGGAATCGCTGCCGCTATGGCCTTTTACGACAACTACTTCACTTTGCGGGTGGGGGATATCATCTCCGACCCTCTTACTCTTGTTGCGCTCGCTCTGCTGTCGATTGGAATCGTCGCATTACATGCCTCCACCGGATCGGTAATAGGCTATGGGGCCTCAAGAGGCGATGTCTTTCCCAGCCTCCTCCAAGCCGTGATGCTCAGGACCTTCTACGTGCTACTCATAATCCCTTTCATACTCATCCCGGATATTCCAGACCTCTTGTGGGTAGGTTTCGCGCTATTGTTTGCCTCCCTCCTATATGCTCTTTTCCTCTATTGGAGGACTCACACCTTCATTCTTCCGCAGAGTCTGCCGGAGGACTTAAAGAGAAAGAGGACTCGGGAAGCGAGAAAGAAGAAACTAGTGGGAGACCGGGATAAATGACCGGTAGGAGCCCTTCATTATCCGTAATTGATAGTAACCACAGTTTTGATTGATAGGTGACTCAAAGAATTCGCGAAAGATATAATACAAAATGGGAATCAGTATTGATAACGTCTGGACAAACTATATGTAATGTACGACTGACTTAAATCTGAATGACAAGACAGCAGTACAGCACCGTTTCCATACCAAGAGGACTGCATATTTTCATTCAACAGCTCATAAAGCAGAACCCGCAACTTGGCTATGTCAGTGTCGCTGATTTCGTGAAGGAGGCCATCAGAGAGAAACTGCAGGCCGTCAAGAGGCAGTAGGTCTGATTTCAAAATTGAAAACGGGCTAGAAATCATGATATCTCTGCCGCTCCCATTCCTAACTGCAATGAGCACTCCTCCGCCTCCTCCTCCACCACCACCCCCGCCTCCAAAAACCCCGAAGACAAGTGCCAGGAGGCAGAAATCAGAAGTAACACCCAAGCGAAAACGAAGACGTTTTGGCATGAAGAGGCTTCTTCTGATAACCTTCTTGATCATTCTGGTCATCGTATTATTGACTCCATTCCTCAGAGAAGCCCTTGTCAACTGGCTTAATCCGCTTTCCTACAGGACATTCCCTGAGACAGTTGACTTCACCGTCAGAAGGTCAATCTCGATATCCTCGATATTGATGTACACCATCGACGTTCCTGAACCGCCAAACCTCGGCGGAGGAACTCAACGGGTTATCGACATTGCGTCCAGTCCAGACTACAACTTGACACAGAAATATGGAGGCGACTGGATGGTGTGGCAAGGATCCGGGGAAGCCCATATCGAAGCCACATACCACATACAAACTAGGACGATATGGTGGGACATCGATGAGTCCGAGGTACAGTCCGTCAGCGATGCCAGCAAAACGAATCCCCTCTTTGTCCAACTCTCAGCGCAATACCTTCATGATGAGTGGCGACTGGAGTATGAAGGGACCGCTGTCGAGACCCTTGCCTCACAAATCGCCCCAGGCGATCTTTCAGTGCACGAGATAGCTCAAAGAATCTTCGATTATCTGGACAGTCATGTCTCGTACAGTTCCTCGAGGAGCGGTGAGGTGAAGTACCCGATGGAGACGCTTCAGGATGGTAGCGGAGACTGCGATGACATGTCCTTTCTCTTTGTCTCCCTCTTGCGGTCGCGAGGCGTTCCCTCCTGGGTAGAACTCGGGGCCATGTTCAACTCCATCACCAACGAATGGGTGGGACATGCATGGCTTGAGCTCTATTTGCCCACGTACCCTGGAGGAGTGAATGTCACGATAGACATGGCGAATCATGAGTTCCTTGTCAGAGGAGCGAACAGGTTCAGCGAATGGAAATCCGATGGCAATGGTTCACATATTGAGGACTACTACTATCCCTACTCATACGTGTCCACGAACGGGAGACCGTTGATCGAGGACACCTTCACGACACTCGATTATTCAGCTGATGGTTCGGTGGTGGTGAAGCTTGGAAGCGACGGGGGTGCCATACCTGGCTTTGACATGTTGACTTTCCCTATCGCCGTCCTGGCGGCCATTGTTTTGATGCATCAGACCAGACGAAAATAGCCCTTTCTTGGCTCAAATATCACTCCATTCACAAGGAGCTCCTCAATCACTCTGTCTTGATTCTCGATCCCGAGTTTCGATAGAAGCGCCTTCAGCTGTCTCAAGCTTCTTTCATCATCACCGAAGAATCGGGAAAGACTCGATCCCAAATCCTTCTCAGGAGATTCGCCAGTCCCTTCTCGGTCCAAGGCGGGAGCGCCAGAAAGGCGCGCGTTCATCTGTCTCACAGCACTGGCCACTTCTCTTTGAGAATCGCTTCTGAAGTATACTCTCGATTGGGCGATTGCGATTCTTCGTCCGCATTCGCAAGTGGATGTCTTCTGGTTGAGATTGACCGCCCTCGCCCTTCCACAATGGGAGCAAACAACGACACCATACATCATCCTAAGTAAATGAGGGCTGCAACGCATGCACCGTAATGGTCCATGGGGATTGACAGTTCCTCGATCCTGAACCTGATGGCCTCCAGCTCAAGATTCCTCAATCTTGCCATCTCCTCCATCTTCCACTCGAGTATTTCCCTGAGGGCCTTCTTTGTTCCATGGATGTGCCCCTCCGACACGTATCCACCTTCGCCATCTTTCCTGAAGGCATAAGATATCCCCGCGGAAATCATCTCTCCCTCTCCACCCCTCATCTGAGCAAGGACGCAGTGGGTTATCGCCCCTACAGGCAAATCCTGAGGTTCCACCTGCTCTATTCCCGCGGGAAGGACAGAGGACACGGGTACAAGATTCTGCTCTCCGATTCCAGCATTCAGGAGGGCTCTGTCGAAGGCGTTCAGGTCCGTGACCTTGCTCGAGGCCCTTCCCGATGTGACAAAGAACTTCTCTGGAAGCATGTGCATGGGGTTCCAGGAAACTCCAGGACTGGATTTAATGTTTTCTACATCCTCTTTGCCATTGCGAACGCGTCTTCTCCCCATGAATAGTACTCAGGGACTCTTCTGACTATTTCATAGCCAAGGGATTTGTAGAGCCGTATGGCGACATCATTCGTGATGCCGACCTCCAGATGGATCGAATGTGCTCCACGGTCCCTCATGGCCTTCTCGCCAAGAGCCATCAAGCGTTTCGCTACCCCCCTCCTCCTGTGCTCTGGACTTACTCCGAGGGAAACCACCTTTCCGATTCTTCCCAGCTTCATGAGGATTATGGATGCCCCAACTCCTTTCTCGTTGCAGTAGACATAGGATGCAGTATCGGGGTTCTCCAGAAGCCATCTCATGTGCTCATCAGAGAACCTCTTCTTCTCAAAACAGAGTCTTTCCAATGTGCATAGTTGTTCGAGGTCGGAGACAGTGGCCTTCCTTATCACCGCCATCATCAAAGTCGACTGTTTATATCAATCTTGGGAAGACCAGAAATTAATTTAGCAGAAAGGGCATATTGCCGCGAGTCATGGCAAGAATCAAGGAAATCCTCCAGGGAAAGCACAGCGGCAGGAATGTGAACGTGCACGGTTGGATACACCGCACCAGGAGTAGCGGAGGCCTTGTCTTCATCGTCATCAGAGATTCCAGCGGGCTTCTTCAGGTAACGGTGAACAAGGAGGCGGTCTCTGAAAGGGCCTTCTCCGATGCAAGGTCGGCGCTAGTGGAATCGTCCGTGGAGGTGAGCGGGGAGGTCGTTGAGGATAAAAGGGCCCCGGGCGGGTATGAGATCAGGGCAAAGGACTTCCGTGTCATCAGCTTCGCCGAGAAATTCCCGATATCAAAGGACAGGAGCGAGGAGTTCCTGCTCGATGTCAGGCATCTGTGGGTGAGATCGCAGAAGATGACAAACGTCCTCAAGGTCCGCTCATCGATCTTCGGAGCCATACACGACTACTTCAGGACCGAGGGATTCCACGAGACCCAGTCACCATCGTTCACACCTTCCGCCTGCGAGGGCGGGTCTTCACAGTTCGAAGTGGACTACTTTGGGAGGAAGGTCTATCTGACCCAGAGCTGGCAGCTGTATGCGGAAGCTACGATGATGGGTCTTGAGAAGATATACACCGTCGCCCCGTCCTTTAGGGCGGAGAAGTCGAGAACGACGAGGCATCTCACCGAATACTGGCATGCGGAGGCCGAGATGGCCTGGATGGGCATGGACGAGGCAATAGAGATAGGCGAGAACCTAATCTCCCACATCTGCCAGAGGGCAGCCGAGGAGATGCCTGACGAACTCAAGGCGCTCGGTCGGGATCCAGAGGATATGAGGAGGATACGAACACCATTCCCCAAGATGAAGTATTCCGACGCGGTCGAAAAGCTCAGGGAGGCCGGAGTCGAGGCTGAATGGGGAAAGGACCTAAGGACGATTGAGGAAAGGAAGCTCATGGCGTTCTTCGACAAGCCAGCAATCGTGACCCATTACCCGAGGGAGGTCATGGCGTTCTACAAAAGGGTCGATCCAGAGAACCCAGAGTTGACGCTGGCCTTCGACTTCATTGCACCAGAGATAGGCGACGAGATCATTGGCGGGTCGGAGAGAGAGAACGACATAGGGAAGATGAGAGAGAACCTGATCAGGGATGGCGAGAACGCAAGCAGCTATGAGTGGTATTTTGACACTCGAAGATATGGCGCTGTCCCTCACTCTGGATTCGGGATGGGGATCGACAGGATGGTCCAGTGGATATGCAAGCTCAAGCACATCAGGGACGCAATCCCGTTTCCAAGAACTTTGACACGGTCCTATCCATAGGATTCGCTGGCATCCCTGTCCGCCCTTTAGGACTCGCTACTGCCGCTACATCCCCAGGACTTCTCTGGCGATGATGAGCGTCTGAATCTGATTGGTCCCCTCGTAGATTCCACAGATCTTCGCATCTCTAAAGTATCTCTCCACAGGATACTCACCTGAATATCCGTAACCACCGTGAATCTGAACCGCATGGTCAGCAGCCTTCATAACCATCTTTGCGGTGTAAAGCTTCGCCATTGAGATCGCGAGCACGGGATTCTCGCCTCTGTCCATCAGGTCGGCGGCTCTGTAGACCAATAGGCGGCCTGCGTCAATCTCCATGGCCATCTCAGCAATCATCTGTCTTATAAGCTGGAAC
>JBHIBK010000020.1:0-12801 GCA_046759065.1 Thermoplasmata archaeon
TTCTCCAGTCCCGAGATTTGTGATTCGAGGTCGTCCATCGTGTTTTCCGAGCTTTGGATCGCGCCCAGCAGATAGAGGTTCAGGACTAGGGACACCACAGCAATTGCCAACGCAACGACTGCAATCGTCCATAACCCACGACCGCGAGGTTTGGCGGTCAAAGATTGTTCTGGCTCCGATTCTCGAACTCCTGGTTTTGACACATCTTTCCCTCCGACTAATCCTTGAAAACGCTAGTGGGCGTGATGATATAACGTTTTTCATCGAGAGGAATTCATCCCTCTGGGTTCATCCTCTCTCTGAGACTGGGACCACTAAGATTGCGGATTATCGTCGTGAAATTGAGAGAGTTGAGGATACAGCACAGATACTGGGATGTCATGGTTCACGGCTGACATCTACCTAAGACAGGAGGTTCTCGGTCGTACTTCAGCCGAGAGCAAGCTTTTAATATCCTCTCATCTCTCTTTCAGGGAGGTGTGAAAATGGCGAGATGGAATGGTCCGCTCAATAAGATCGATGAGTTTCGCTATGAAATCCCGAAGAGCTACAAGCAGGGGATGAGAACCAGCGGACTGCTCTACGTGGATTCGAAGATGATGAGGAGTGTCGTTACCGACAACGCTCCCGAGCAGGTCGCAAACGTGGCAACCCTTCCAGGAATACTGAAGAAGTCCATGGCGATGCCAGACATCCACTGGGGATACGGATTTCCGATAGGTGGAGTCGCGGGCATGGACGTCGATGAGGGGGTTATCTCACCGGGCGGTGTTGGCTATGACATAAACTGCGGTGTGAGGATGCTAACCACGAACTTCACTGTGGAGGACGTGACGCCCAAGCTCAAGGAGCTCATCGATACATTCTTCACCAACGTTCCATCAGGCTTGGGGTCGAAGGGAAAGGTGAGGGTGGACAGCAGGACGCTGGTCAGAGTCCTGGAGGATGGAGCCCGATGGGCCGTGGAGAAGGGTTACGGTTGGGAAGAGGACCTGGAGCACCTTGAGGAGGGTGGCTGCTTTGAGGGGGCCGACTCCGAGAAGGTGAGCCAAAAGGCCATCGAAAGAGGGAAGTCCCAATTGGGAAGCTTGGGGGCTGGCAATCACTTCTTGGAGGTTCAGAAGGTTGATGAGATCAAGAACGAAGAAGCGGCGGAGAGGATGGGGGTCAACGAACTGGATCAGATAATCGTGATGATCCACACCGGGTCAAGAGGGTGCGGTCACCAGATAGCCAGCGACTACATTCGCAAGATGGAAGTCGCATACAGGAAGTACGGGATCAACCTCCCAGACAGACAGCTCGCTTGTGCGCCAGTGGACTCCCCGGAGGGAAGGGACTACTTCTCGGCGATGGCTTGCGGCGCCAATTTCGCCTGGACAAATAGGCAGATGATCCTTCATTGGATAAGGGAATCCTTCGAGCGGGTATTCGACCAGAAGGCGGAGGAGATCGGACTGAACGTGATTTACGATGTGGCTCACAACATAGCCAAGTTCGAGGAACATGAGGTCGATGGGAAGAGGAGGAGGGTCTGCATCCACAGAAAGGGGGCAACCAGGGCGTTCGGCCCGGGCAGATCGGAAGTTCCGTCGGACTACAGGGACATTGGACAACCTGTCCTCATCCCTGGTGACATGGGGACCCACTCGTTCCTGCTCCTCGGAACGGACAAGGCGATGAAGGAGACGTTCGGTTCCACGTGTCACGGTGCTGGACGCGTAATGTCGAGGCGTCAGGCTGCGAGGATGTTCAGAGCAAACCAGGTCAGAAGCCAACTTCAGAGAAAGGGAATATACGTCCATGCGGCGAGCATGAAGGGCATCGTGGAGGAGGCCCCGGATGTCTACAAGGATATCCTTGATGTGGTGAGGGTCGCCGATGGAGCGGGGATATCCAGCATAGTCGCACGCATGTCTCCAATGGGAGTCGTGAAAGGATAGATCGAGGATGTCTCCTTCCCATCAGGGACGTGGACGTAGAGAAGGACCCTCTGAACCTCGGCTTTGCGGTACATCACAGGAGGATTTGCTCTCATCTCCCTGCAAGGACGGGAGAACGACCTCGATCTCTTTGAGGTCTGGACAGCGAAGGAAGCCTCTCACGAACTGGGACATACTTTCGGGGCGGGGCTCCGTCCAAACAGGCGTTGCGTCAGGGCTTTCTCCAACTACTTGGCAGACAGGGCCACAGGGGAAAGGATTATTGCCACTTCTGCACTCTTGGACTCAGGATGGCACGGAGTAGGTGAACGCAATGTTGGCGGAAGTGAGCATATTCCCCGTTGGAGAGGGAGTGAGCCTCAGCAGATGGGTGGGCAGGTGTCTGAAAATCATAGAAGAGAGCGGTCTCGAATATCAGCTCAATCCGATGGGTACCGTCATTGAGGGTGACTACGACGATGTCATGGAGGTCATCCGGAAGTGTCACATGGCGGTTCTCGAGGACACCGAGCGGGTCTCCACGCACATAAGAATCGACGACAGGAAGGGCGTCGAGGATGCGATGCTAAAGAAGGTCAGGAGCGTCGAAGACAAGGTTGGAAGGGCCCTCAAGAGGTAACTTCACTCGACTCTCGAGAGAAAGACCAGTCCCCAAGAAGCCATGATGATCCCGAATAGGAACGCGTAGGCCGGGTTGAAGAGCCACAGGAAACCCGCGATGAGGCTGGCGGGGAACTTGGCGACGCCCGTGAACGTGTGATAGGTGCCCATGGCTGTCGCCCTCATGTTCTTGGGGGACATGTCCGCCACGTACGCCCGCTGGACTCCCTCCAGCATTGCCATGCACAGACCGAAGGACAGGAACAGGATGGCCAAGTGAGTGATGTCAGATGCGAAGACGAAGCCAGCAAATGTCGCCATGAAAATCCCATAACCGTAGCCAATCATGGCCTTCTTTCCGATCTTGTCCGAGAGGATGCCCGCCGGGAAGGCGAGAAGAGCGTAAGAGACGTTGAAGAGAAGGTAGAGCGCGATCACGGCGTCCGCCCTGTTGATGAGTTCGGTGCCGCGATAGACGAGGAATAGGACTGAGAAGTTGCCTATCTCGAACATTGTGGCGGCAAGCACGAAGAGCTTCAGTTTCTTGGGAATGAGGGAGAAGCCGACTCTGAGTGATTCTGGTGGGGCCCTTGCGACGGGCTTTTCCTTCACGAGAAAGACCACCAAGAACGCGATAATGGCGGGAACCGCTGCTATCAGGAATATCGTTCTGATGTTCTCTCCCACTCCACCGCCCAGAAGGGGAAGAAGTAGAATGATCAGCACCGGTCCCAGAATGGCCCCGGTTGTATCGGCAGCCCGATGAAAGCCGAAGGCCCTGCCCGTGGTTTCTCGACTCGTGGACTCTGCGATGATTGCGTCCCTGGGAGAAGCCCTGATCCCCTTTCCCGCTCTTTCGAGGAATCTGAAGGCGGTGAAGTCGATCCAGGAAACGGAGAAGTAGAAGAGCAGCTTGGAAAGGGAGGACAGGCCGTATCCAGTGGCCACCAATCCTCTTCTTTTCCTGAGCCTGTCGGACCAGAAGCCAGAGACGACCTTCAACAGCGAGGCTGTGCTTTCCGCGATTCCTTCAATCAGACCGAAAATCAGCGGGCTCCCTGCAAGGACGACGGCGACGAACGTGGGGAAAAGAGGAAGCATCATCTCGCTGCTTGTGTCCGTCAAGAGGCTCACAAAGGCCAGAACGATGATGTTCATCGAGAGGCCTGTCGTCAAGCGAGGAAGAAACCTTCCCTTCAAAGACACCCACTCGGGAATGTGCAGGAGATATAAAAGCAGGTTCTCCCGAAAGTTTTGTAATGGCAATGCCATATAGGGACGGATGATTCCTTTTGAAGAAGTCAAAGTCCTTGACAGGAATGCAGAGCATCTGGGTGTTCCGACCGCGGAGCTGATGGAGAACGCGGGCAATCGAATTGCCGAGACTCTCCTGAAGGAGTTTCATGTGCAGGGGAAGAAGGTTGCCTTCGTGTGCGGTACGGGCAACAATGGTGGCGATGCGTTTGTGGCTGCGAGACTCCTCGGTGGAAAATGCGAGACCGCTGTGGTGCTGGCAAAGTCAAGGGAGAATATAAGGAGCGAGCTCTCCAAGGGCAATCTGGACAAATACGGAGGGCGTGTCGAGGTGGGCTTGGACTCTGCGAGGTCGGAGATGGCGGCGTCCCACGTTATCGTGGACGCACTGCTCGGAATAGGGGTCAAGGGGGAGGTCAGGGAACCGCTCAAATCGCTCATCAACGCCATCAATGACTCCGGAAAGCCTATCCTCTCCGTGGACGTACCGAGCGGCCTGGGCTCCGACGCGGCCGTGAACCCCAGAATGACCGTCACATTTCACGACACGAAGACAGGGATGAATGAGGAGAACTCAGGGAGGATCAAGAAGGTCGACATAGGCATACCTGATGAAGCCCAGAAGTTCACTGGACCGGGGGAGCTGGTGTACTATCCACTTCCCACCGAGGAATCGCACAAAGGCGAGAACGGGGTTCTCCTCGTCGTTTGTGGCGGGCCGTTCACGGGTGCTCCGGCGTTAGTGGGACTCGCAGCTCTCCGAGCGGGATGCGACCTGGTTCGGATTGCAGTCCCAGAAAGAGCTTGGCAGGTCGTGGCGTCCTTCTCCCCGGCCCTGATAGTGCGATCCTTGGAGGGGGATTTCCTCAATCCGGGGAATCTTGATGACCTACTAGAAATGGCCCAGGATGTTGACGCCCTGGTAATAGGACCGGGACTCGGACTGGAAGATGATACGTTGAGGGTTGTGAGGGAGCTCGTTTCGAAGCTCGACATCCCCTTCGTCGTGGATGCGGACGCCATCACTGCGGTGGCGGAGGATTTGGCCACGATCAAGGGAAAGAAGTGTATCGTCACTCCCCACTCGGCAGAGCTCAAGAGACTCAGCGGGAAGGATCTCCCCAAGGCCGAGGATGAGAAGGTCGGATTGATTGATTCCTTTTCCAGGGAGAACGAATTCACAGTGCTTTTCAAAGGGCCAGTGGACATAATCGCTGGTGACGGGAGGTTGAAGCTCAACAAGACCGGAAACGTTGCGATGACCGTTGGCGGGACTGGAGATGTCCTTGCTGGCATCTGCGGTTCTCTTCTGTCAAGGAAAGTGGAACCCTTCAATGCGGCGAGAATGGGGGCATTCATAAGCGGTTGCGCTGGTGATCTAGCCTTCGAGAAGTTGAGCTACGGACTTGCTCCCACGGACGTCATCTCAGAGATACCTGAGGTTCTCAAGAAGTTCTTGAAGAGATAGGTGGTCGCGCTTGAAAGTTCAGCCCATCGCGGACGAGGCCGCCCTCATGTTCGATGGAACCTTGGTCTTGGCAGACCTCCACATCGGCATAGAACTCGGACTATGGGAGTCCGGTTTCGTGATTCCAGGGCAGACAGGGAGAATGCTCGAAAGACTGATGAGGGCGATAGAACGCTACGAAGCTGGCAGAATCGTCATAGTGGGTGACCTGAAACACAAGATAAAAAGCGTCAGCCCGCAAGAGAGAAGGGAGATCCCTGCTTTCTTCGAGAAGGTTCTAGAAGTGGTCCCGGAGGTTCATCTCGTCCCCGGAAACCACGACGCCAACATACTGGGCATTCTTCCTGAAGGGGTGGAGACGCACGACTCAAAGGGATTCAGATTGGACGCGGTGGGCTTCACCCATGGGTTCACCTGGCCGAGCGCGGAGGCCATGCAGGCGGAGGTGCTTTGCATGGGCCATATCCACCCTTCCGTTCTGTTCGTGGACAGGCTCGGCCTCAGGATGACGAAGCGATGCTGGTTGCGGGCCAGATTCAGGAGTGGCGTTGATAGATATGAGAGACATCCCGATGAGCTGATTGTAATGCCTACCTTCAATGATTTCTGTGGAGGTTTTCCTGTCAACGACCCGAGATCCAAGCCGATGGGGCCTCTTCTGAAATCCGAGCTAGTTGAGCTTGATGATTCAAGAATCTACCTCCTCAACGGGATTGACCTGGGGAAGTTGAAGGATCTAATGGTCCCTTCGGAATGAGAATTGGTCATCGCTCTTGAATCGATATGAGGAGTTCATGTGTTCATCACTTCAGTTTTGTGTGCCAAACCCTATATTACTTCATGAAACGGTAGTTCAATTGAGGAAACTCTTCGAGAAGTATCGGCCATGGGCCTGGGCGGATTTGAACCGCCGACCTTCACCTTGTAAGGGTGACGTCATAACCGCTAGACCACAGGCCCTTTATCCATTGGATATTTCAAGAGTAGATAAGGCTTTGCCGAGCTAGTCTTCCACATGAGGTTCGGCTTCCTCGGTGACCTCGTTCCTCATTCCAAGACGCTCATGCCACTCCCTTGTTCGCTCTATGAGAATCCTTCTCTCAATGAGCTCTTCTTCGGATGGAAGGAAGACACCACCAACGGCCTTTCCAAGAACGGTGCCGATTATGGCCAGAGGGATGATGAATATCGAAGAAAAAACCATGCTCATCCTCTGTTCGTCTGTGGACGGCAAAAGGGAGGGGTCGTTGATTACTCCAGTGAAAAGAGGAGAATAGACCGCCACGAAGGCAATGAGGACCGTAATGAGGATAAGGGAAATGGAAAGGAGAACCATGGTCGAAACATCAAATTCGTTCGCAAGAAGACCCACCATGAAACTCACCGCGATGGGCGCGAAGAATACGTTGAACCCGATCTCTGACTCGGCAAAGGGCGAATACTCGGGGAAGAATGAGATGAAGAAGAAAGACGCCAGTGTTATGCCTCCGCAGAATGTCCAGAGAACGGCCAGCAATGCCTCATAGACCTGCTTTTTGCTAACCATCGTGCGGATCCACCCCCGCTACGCTGTAATAGTAGAGGTCGTGAACGGCGACTGCCATGTCCACTTCCACGATGGTAAATCTCAGGTCCCCAATGACAAGCGGATGGTACTTCCCGCTGGCATCCGTCGTGTTGAGCACGCTGATTCTACTGGGACTCGTGACGGCTAGAAACGCTTTCAGCGTTGCATTCCCGCCTGAAGGAACGAAGTAGTCGGGATCATCTGTTGTGAAGAACCCACCGACCCAAACATAGGCCTGATCCATGACCTGAGGATTACCGATATTGCCCATCGTACTCTCATTGAACATGAAGAGCGAGAATTCGATGTTGTATATCCAAACATCCAGGCTTGTTGGATTGCTGAACTCTATCAGGAGCGTGACGCGAACAACCTCATCTGTGCCGTTTATTGGCGGGATCTGAATGCCCTTGATCCAGATGTTGCCGCTGTATGCCGTTAGCTCCTGCCTGGTTTTTGCCACTGCCTGGTACATGTACATCGTTGACGCAAGAGTAACGGCAGAGAACACTGTCACCAATACAAAGGCTGCGCCTATCACCCTTGCGAGCTTGTTCATTCCTCCACCTGGAGACTTCTCTTGCATATCGGGCATTCGCCAAGCTGACCGGCGCAGGATTCATGGTATAGCTTGTTGCACTCGCACTTCGCGACGGGCATCCCCTTCTTTATGGTGGCACTGCAGTACTCGCAAACACCTGCCTCAAAGGTCTCCTCGTCATCTGGCCGCTTGATGGGAAGTTCCCCGGCGAAATGACACATCGCAAAGTGATTGGGCCTGGATTCCTTGAACTCAGGCGTCTCCTTGTCGCATACGTCCTTTCGGTACAGGCATCTCGGATGGAAGACGCATCCTGTTGGCAGGTCTATGGGACTCGGAAGCTCTCCCCTTATCTTCACCCTCCCATGTTTCGATGTTGGATCAGGAACGGGGACAGCCGACAACAGCGCCTCCGTGTACGGATGGAGCGGATCCTTGATCACGTCCTCCGAAGAACCGAGCTCGACGATGTATCCGAGGTACATCACAGCGATTCTATGGCTCATGTACCTTGTTACGGATACGTCGTGGGATATGAACAGGAAGGGAATATCGTACTGCTCTCGGAGGCTGAGCATGAGGTTCATTATTCCGGCCCTTATCGACACATCAAGCATGCTCACAGGTTCATCCGCTACGATGAATTGAGGTCTGAGCACAAGCGTTCTAGCTATCGCGACCCTTTGCCTCTGTCCCCCGCTCAATTCGTGGGGAAACCTATACATGAACTCCTCCGGCGGCTTGAGCTCCGCATATTGGAGAGCCTTCGCCACCATGTCCTCCCTCTCATCAATGGACTCTCCCACCCCGTGAACGATGAGAGGTTCAGCAACGGCGGCGTATACCGTCAGTCTCGGATTGAGTGACTCGTACGGGTCCTGAAACACCATCTGAACGTCCCTGCGGAATGCCTTGAGCTCCCTCCCCTTTAGGGCGGCTATGTCCTTCCCGCCGAAGTACATGTGCCCCTCTGTGGGAGTTTCAAGTCTGACGAGGAGACGGCCACAGGTCGTCTTGCCGCATCCTGATTCGCCCACCATACCGAGAATCTCTCCTTGTTCAATGGAGAATTCCAAGCCATTCACAGCGTGAACATACTGCTCCTTTCCAAGCAAGGAGGCAAAGAAACCCGACTTTATCGGGAACAGTTTCTTGAGGTTGACCACCCTGTAGACAATGCCTTCATCCATTTCCGCTCCTTCTTCTGACGCCTCCATCACAATCACCTCAGGCGAGTTGCCCCGAATGAATCTCCTTGGCAAAATGGCAAAGAGACCAGTGGTTCTCGGCTACCTCAACAGAAGAGGGTTCCTCTTTCCGACAGATCTCCTGCGCGAACCTGCATCTCGGGTGGAATCTGCATCCGTGCGGTGGCTCCGACAGGTCAGGGGGAGATCCAGGAATCGAGACCAGCTTCTTTCTCTCGCCCTTGATACTTGGAAAGGCCCCCTCAAGACCTATGGTATACGGATTCGCAGGCTGCTCGAAGATCGAGACGATGTCTCCGAACTCAAACAGCTTCCCCGCATACATTATGCCTATCGTCCCCGCTACTTCTGCGACGACCGATATGTCATGTGTGATTATCATCATGGCCATGTGGAGTTCCCTCTGGAGGTCCCTGATTTCCCCGAGAATCCTGTCCTGCATAATCACGTCCAATGCAGTCGTGGGCTCATCGGCAATTATCAGCTGGGGATTACAGGCCAGGGACATCGCAATGATTGCCCTCTGCCTCATCCCCCCGCTGAACTCGTGCGGATAACCGGTTACTCGGGACCTGTCGAGACCCACCAGATCGAAGAGCTCCAGGACTCTTTCCTTCGCCTCATCCTTCGTCATATCCTCGTGCTTCAACAGCGCCTCCACAATCTGATCGCCGACCTTGTAGACCGGATTGAAGGCGTTCATGGCCCCCTGAAAGATCATCGATATCTTGCTCCATCTGATGTCGGTCATCTTCTCCTCGATTTCCCGCTCGAATCGCCTCCGTCTCCTCTTTGCGAAGAAGCTGTTCAGCTCATCATCGATGAAATCATCGAGCTCCGCCTTGATCTCCTCTGTGGACAGACTCTCGTCACCCAGAATGGCATTGACCTCCTCGACGCAGGCACCCTCTTGTTCAAGGTGCATTCTTGACTCCATCACGGAGGTCTCTTCTGAAGCGGCGAGTCTCCGCATTTTCCTCTCAACAAGGGCCTTCGTCTCATCGAGCCAAAGGGGCTCCTTGAGCACCTCCGCGAGTTCGGTTGGGAAGTCCGCCCGCCCTATGAGAGTGCCGTCGAATATTATCTCTCCGCCAACAATCACGCCATTCGAGGGAAGAAGCCTCGTAATCGCAAATGCCGTCGTCGTCTTGCCGCAGCCCGATTCGCCCACGAGGCCCATGGTCTCACCGCGGTCAAGGCGGAAAGTGACGCCGTCAACAGCGTAGACAGTTCCTCTCAAGATTCTGAAGTAGGTTTTTAGATTGTTCAATTCCAGCATCGCCATAGAATCACCTCTGCCTCAAACGTGGATTGACAATTTGTTCGTATCCTCTACCGATGAGGTAGAACGCAAGTGAAAGGAATGTGATTCCGAGACCTGGCGGGAGAAGCCACCACCAGGACCCCAGGACATTGGATTGCTGAATGAGTTGCAGCATCTGTCCCCAACTCGGGGTGTTCGCATCCCCAAGCCCGATGAAGCTGAGTGCAGCCTCGGTGAGGATCGCACCGCTGACGGCGAATGTCATGTAGAGGAAGGCCAGCGGGAGGACATTCGGAGCGATGTGCTTGAACATTATCCTGATATTGCTTGCCCCCGTCACTCTTGCGGAGTCGATGAAGGGCCTCTCCTTGAGAGAAAGGACCTCGGATCTTATGACCCTGGCGGTACCAGGCCAGCCCACAATCGATATGACGAGGATGATGTTCCATATCCCGGCACCGAGAACGGCAGCCAGTATGATGACAAGCGGAAGACCTGGAAGGACGAGTATGACATCGGTGAACCTCATGAGCACAGAGTCAACCTTGCCGCCGGTATAGCCGGCGACCAGACCTATGATCACTCCAATCGATATGGAGAAGAATGCGGCCAGAAGCCCGACCGTCAAGGCGACTCTCGTACCCCACATCCACTGACTGTACAGGTCCCTTCCTTGGTTGTCCGTTCCAAGCCAGTAGGTGTTCCCGCTCGGAACCTCCACCATCCACGTCGGAGACAGCGGGGCGAGGTATTCACCGTTCGAAGAATAGGCCTGAATCGTTCCATCCGTCAGCCCGGCGAAGACGCTCATATGCAGGTGGCCCGAGCCCGTTTCGTCCCTCCAAGTGCTAAGCGCCCCGTTGATTCTGGCATCGAACGTCTGCTTCCAAGAGATGTTCCCGTCCGTGTTGAGGGAATATATCGTGCTCCTATCATCGGTCCAATCGTTCTCGGTGGCATTATCATTGTAGCCAGAAATGAGGATCGTGTTGCCGTACCGATTGTAGAAGGGTGGTGTGTTGAACTCGAAACTCTCACCAGGTGCAATAGGAGCCTCGAATATCCCGCGAGCCCTCCCCGCAGGAAGCTTGTTGACCCTATCCCTTTGAATAGAATAGAACGTACCCGTGCTCGAACCCACGTAGATGTACGAGCCGTATGGATCGGGTCTGGTCAGAACGCCTCCATCAACGTCCAGAACCGTCCTTCCGACCTGGATGCCATATATGTCATTCTCTGAGTTTTCCTTTCCATCTGGGAACTCAACGCCAGGCGGGACAGTGGTCCAGGGGTCGTACACCCCTCCATCTTGTGGATAGAATGCGTGAATGAATCCGTTGCTTGATCCCAGATAGATCAGAGGAGGAACATCGTCTCCTTCCCATTGGGAGAAAATGGGAGCCGTTGACCAGTCGTCCCCGATCTTGATGGTCCCGTCAATCTCCATGTAGTCCTGATCGCCGGCCGCCCAAACCGCTGATCCGTTTTCAGTATGAACCTGGTTGAGATATCCTCGGGCATTGTAGACGAGGTATTCCCCATCAGAGTCCCGACCCACGGAAAACACAGCAGGCGAGAACCTGGGGGAAGTCTTAATCATCAGGGGAAGGTCCGCCATGACTATTGGTCCCCCATTCGTTGCCGTCACGTTCCAGAGCTGGCTGGGTTGGTGGTCGTCTCCACCGAAAAGAAACATCTCAGAATTCTCCAGGAAGACCGTGGATGAACCATGTCTATGCGATGGTGAAAGAGCTGGGGCCAGTTGACTCCAATTATTCGTGGTGAGGTTCAGCTCCCACGTTTCTTGAATGCGCTCATTGCCCGTGTCCATCCCACCGAACAGAATCGCGGTGTTCGTAAGGTCGTCATATGCAAGAGACTGCCACGCCCTTGGTGTAAGGTCCTGCGGCGTGTCGATGAATCCCCATTGACCTGATGATATATCCAAAACCTTGGTTTGATTGTTGTCACCGTCACTGACGTATCTGTCACCGCCGAATACGACAAGCCTATCGTTCGGGGCGTCGTATATCATGGAAGTGCCCATTCGGGCAATCGCACTTGAGTTCGTCGGCACATCCGACCAGGCCTTTGCTGCCAAGTCAAGCTTCATCGTCTTGTTGACATCGGTGGGTCTTCCACCGAAGATGTAGACTGAATGATCGCTGCTACTATAGGCCATGGAGTGACCGCTTCTCGGACCAGGGGTGGTGCCTATGAGCCACTGACTCCATGTCTCGTTAGTGAAATTGAACTCCCACAGGTCGTCCAGGATGTCGTTTCCTCGCTTCCCGCCATATATGAACGCAGAGTTCGAGCCAGGAACATAGGCTATCGCGCTCTCTCTTCTATGGGATGGTGCAACGGACAGATTGCCCAACTTGGTCCACTTCCCATCTGCAGGACTGAAGATCCAGGTCTGGACGGGGTCCGTGTCTTTGGACCCCACTCCGTTGTCTCCGCTGACAAGGAGAACTTTCCCTGACACAGGACTGTACGTCATGACGTGTCTGTCTTGGGGAAGGGGCCTTGTGTCTGGAAAGACCCTCATCCACTCATTGGTGGTCGCATTGCGGAACCAGCTCTCATCATCTTTCCATATGCCTGAGAACGCATACACCATGCCTTCCTCGGTTCCGACGAATACCCTTTCGATGAACTTTCTACCAGAGGTTCCGTCGGCATATACGGCGACTGCCGTCACTTTGCTGTCGAGGGTGGTCACAGATACGTCCTTCCCTGTAGGGATGTGGGATGACCGACTCGTCGAATCGACATCGCCTGGATCGGCTTCTTTCAACTGATAGAACTCTCCGCTCTCGGTTCCGAAATACAGGACCCAGTCCGCGAAGTCCGGGGCATCGACGGCTCCATAGTTAACAACGACAGGTCCTGCCGTCACCAGTGAATCTGCTTGGATACAACAGACCCTGTCGTTTATGTTCCGTTCGTACCA
>JBHIBK010000021.1:0-12482 GCA_046759065.1 Thermoplasmata archaeon
GCGTCGTTCATACCACTTGAGCAGGGGCCAGGTGACGGCCGTAAGCCCCCTTATGGTTGTGCCTGGGGATCAATTTCACGGACTCCGATAAACCTCGCTTATTAGAGGTGGACACATCTCATTTGAATGTAAATGGGCCTTGCACGCGCTAGCGGGGGCAACCGGAGAGATGCCTCTCAGGATAGGTTTGCCTGGAAAATTGACAGGGCTATTATTCAGCAGTAATGCCATGCTACCGAGGGTGAAGCACCCTGGATCCGAAACACGAGAACGAGGAGCTCTATTCGGCGACGGCGGCCCTTGTCATAGCCGGTCTGGAATTGCTGTCCTCAAAGTTAGCTGAGGGAAAGCAAATCCCCGAGCATGTCGTTGATGTCCACAAGGTGCATGACTGGGGCTCTTGGACACGGACCAGCGAAATCCAGCCTGATTACCACATGTTGGTGATCGACCACATGGGTGAGATTAGGGCACTGCCAAAGTATCAGGAATGGCTGGAGTGTCTAGAAGCCGATCCTGTCGTCTCGAGGCATGTGAACGCGGTAGTCGGGACAAGAGGGTCTGCCATTCATCGATCTGACTGGGACTATCTGTCTTGGTTTCTAACTCGGCAGCTCACTTTCGGTTCTGAATTCACTCCAGAGACCTTCGAGCAGATGTATGTCGATTTGGAGGAGTTCTTCTACAGCGACAAGGTGACGCTTCGAGCATTCTCGCCACTTCAGAACTTTGCCTCGGAGTCCGCCCTAATTGACCTTGGAAACGGATTGAGGATAAGGAAGATGGAGCCGGAGGAGTTGGAAGGGTTGCTTAACAGAGACCTGTTCTCCGCGTTCTCCAGTATGCAACTCCACCGAGCGCAGCATGCTGCGGAGTTCGTCTTCGAGGCAGAGAAAATAGCAGGTGACTTTCCCAAGGGACCGCCGGGTCCTTTCGAAGAGCAGCTTACCTTGGGGAAACTGGTCACCGCACTGAGACTTTTCGAGCCCGGCAATGTCGGGGTCAATCTCATCGTGGTATCCTCATTGGCAGATAACCCGGCCATCGGATCGAACATACGAGGAGGAGGGGCGCATGAACTTAGACTGGGTCCCCGGTGCCAACTCTCTAAGGAAGAGGCTGACCAGTTCCGGGATTTCTGGCACTATCTCTCCACCATTGACCTTAATCGGCCCGCGCCGCTTAGCATCGCTATCTCGCGCTTCAACGACGGATACGAACGCCGAAAGCTGCAGGATAGGTTGATTGACTACATGATCGCCTTCGAGGCCCTCCTCTACAAGAAAGGGGAGAGAGGGGAGTTCCGCCATAAACTGGCAGTCAGAACCGCAAGGTTACTAGCTGAGGACCGAGGGGAGAGGGACCGGATCGCAAAGGAGATGCGGGACTTCTACGACAGACGAAGCCAGATCGTCCATGGTACTAAGACGAGTTTCGACCGCAAGTTCGTTGACAAGGTCGAAGGCTATCTGAGAAGGTCCGTCAGGGAGTTCCTAGAACGCCTCAAGGACACCAGCCATGACGAAGTCATCTCCCATCTGGACCTTGATTAGAAAGTCAATTTCTGGCTAGACAATGTACTTTCCTCGATTCAGCTTCTTGATCTCTCCAGGTTTGAGTGCAAACACATTCGTGCCCTTCCTGATGAGATACAGCTGGTCCCGATACTGATAGAGGGTCTTCCTGTCCCACGGAGGAACGACTACTAGAATGATATCCGAGCCTAGGACAGTCCGCTTCACAACCTGAATCGTGGGGGAGGGGTTGATGGTGTTTCTAACGGAATTTTGGACCCGCTGGTCGAAATCCTGAACTGAGAGATCGGCACCAATTATCGTACCGTCTTCGTCGACGCCGTACAGGATGATCCCGCCCCTCTTCGAATGCAATAGGGCGGCAACCTCCCTCGCGATTTTCGCCGATTGGGTTCCGGGGCCCTTGAACTCATAGAGTTGCGTTTCTAAGTCCCGGCAGATGTCAAGTATCTCTTGTTCGTCGGGAACACGTATGCTGGAAATCTTGCCCCCTTTCCTCTTGGCTGATGCTCTCTGTTTGGCCAACGGACGGGTATCGGCTGTTCCACGGAAGTAGGATTTCGGGATTCGCTTCGCCAGCGGTGTCTTCTCGTACAACTGCGATCCTGCTTTCTTCACTGGATTGCCTTGGCTATCAGTCTTCTCGATCACTAATCCAAAGTCCCTTAGCATCGCGATGTCGTTTGAGATGGAACTCTGGCTTCTCCCCACCCTCTTGGCAATCTCCTTCGCAGTTCTCCTTCCGTTTACCAGCTTGAAGACCTCAAACCTTCTTGGAGCTCCCGAGAAGGTGAACCTTCCTCTTGCGATGAGTTCCTGTAGGCTCTCGGCCATATTGGTCTAATCTCCCTCTGCACGCAACTGCCTTGTCTTAACGGATGCATCAAGGCAACTAAGCGGGTTGGCCTCCCTCCTCTAGTTCCGGTTGACCCGCTTCTCCTTCACCCTCAGCATGACTCTCAGGGCTAGCTTCGGTCTTGGGCACCTCAATTCCAAAGTCGTCGAGTGAGAACACTCTCCTGTAACGCGTCCCGCCTGGCGCACTCATAGGCTCAACGATTCCAAGAGCGTTCCATCGTGCCCAATAGTTCCGGACAGTTCGAGGTGTAGGCCTGACGAGCTTGGCTATTTCCGTACTCGAGCGACCGTCGCTATACTGGTACATGATCTTGTCTTCGTCCGTCTTGAGTGCATCGAGAAGGACCTCTTTGGCCTTGAGGATCCCTTGGAACCGGACCCAGCGCAGCATTTCCTCCAGCAGTTGTGCCACTCTGTCATCGTTGGCCAATTCTCTCACCTTCAATTATTGCTTCTCTCGCTTTCTTTTTGGACATCTTATCGTCCAAGACATCCCCAACCAAGCGGAATAATTTATGCGTAGTAACGAATCTAAAACCGTAATGGCTTAGAAACTCCTTGGCATGCGGCGTCAAGGGGTCAGATCTCTTGTCAGGAGGATCGTCTCTATAATGGTTGACGATGAATAAACCCTGCAGGCTGTCGTGACCTGCCCCATTTGAGATCGCCCTCCTGATCCAGCCATCAAGCTGCAAAATCTTCTCTTTGTCTCCCGCCTTCGTGGTCCCCTCCACCTCAGCCAGGATGTCCTTGCCGCCGACCTCGAACGTCACGTCTGGATTGTCCGGATCATCCTTGTGGTGCACGACATTCTTGAACCCGAGCCACTCTAGGGCATAGGCAACCGCTTCCTCCAGTGGAACATCTCCCGTATAGAGCAGACGCTCAATCATCTCGTAGTGATTGACCTCGTCGCGTAGATGACTTATCTTCGCGTCAAGCTCCTTCTTAGCCGGGAACGTATAGTCTGGGTTCATCATCCACTTGGGCCGAGCCTGGACTCGTAGCATCTGTTGCATCATGTCATATAGGATGAACACCGGGGGTAGGCCTTTACCCCCTCCGAATACTTTGTAGAGTTGGTTCTGGCGAGCTAATTGTTCGCATCTCTCCTTGCATCTCTT
Source organism: Thermoplasmata archaeon (assembly GCA_046759065.1). Taxonomy (GTDB): domain Archaea; phylum Thermoplasmatota; class Thermoplasmata; order RBG-16-68-12; family JAGMCJ01; genus JAGMCJ01. Next base: position 3,518 of record JBHIBK010000021.1, read on the forward strand.
CCTAGGAATCCCTGTCAGATCGGAAAGTTGGGATACGGACGGAAATTCGTGACGCTCGAATATGTACTCCTTTACTGCCCCCATGATGAGGCGATATTCATCGCCCTCGTCGCTCCCTTTCTTCGACGGTTGTTTCCGATTCTTCTTCGACACACTTACCTCCTGTCCCGGTCTGTCTCATCAACTGGTGGCGCCGACCCCTCAGGCTCTGCCTCTTCCTTGCGACTCTCTTGTTGCTTCTTGAAGCGGTAAAGAGCCTGACTGATTGCGTGCGGATCTTTCCCTAGCACATCGCCGATTTCCCTGGGTGTCAGACCGGCCATCGTCAGGATTACCGCCTGCCCCGTGGCACCCCTACTATCCGATACCTCGAGAGCCAGCAGTTTTGTGATCGTATCCAACTTCTTCGTTAACTCAGCAAACTGGTTGTCATTCATGACAATTCACCCCTCAGATTGGATACAGCTTTTTGTAGAAGCTCCCCTTTGGTCTTGCGACTTGGTAGACAATCCCGATTTCTTCCCACTCTCTGATTATTGGTGAGAGAGTCCCCTGCGACACCCCTATGACCTTTGAGATATCCGTCTGAGTGCGTGTTCCGTCGCAGGCATTGTACCCTTCGATATACTTCTCAGGATTCTTCTTCCCCGCTGCCACGATCTCACGTATCTCCTCTGGCTTGAAGGAAAGCCTTCCCAGTAACGAAACTATGACCTCGTTCTGCCTAATCAGCTGAGAGATATCTTCGTTTTTCATCCCTAATCTCCCTCCTCTTCGACAGCCCGAGGTGGAAGTTCTTCATGCTTTGCCTCCTCGCGCTTGGTTTTCTTCCTCTTTTTCTTGAGCGTGCCAATGTTGATGCCCAGCTCCTCTAGAGTGAACAGGGCTCTTGTCGAGCGTCCTTCTCTAACTGCCAGTCCGTTCGCTACAAACGCGCCCACCCAACCGGTGACCGTGCGACGTGGAACCCCAATCGAGTTGGCAATGTCTGTATCTGTCCTACCCACCTCCATGTGAGAGTATGCCAATGCCTTCTCGTGACTGTCGATGATCGATTGGGCTCTTTCCCTTCCCATGGAGGCCGCCATGGCACGGACGTATGGCAGTAGTTCGGCCAATGCCTCACTAGTTCCGTTCTCTGTGTCAGCCTCCTTCTTCCCGCTTTTCATTTCTAGCCTCCCTGTTCCGAAAGCTGTGTAATAGTTCACAGAAAAGCCACCATATCTGTATAAACTTGCCACAGCCCGAAGGAGGAAGGGTAAACCGGTCAACCCAGAGTTGCCAGTTTAGAGCCTTTTCCCTCTTGACCTTTCACTCCCAAATGATAATCGATTGGGCGTGGAGCCTTAGCCTCGGGCCGAGACCTTATGAAGCCGTACTCCGTTCCATACCGGGGTACGGCCCGCGCTCGGACACACGTCTCACCAACTGTGTTCTTCGCGGGTACGGCCCCTCTTGCGCTTTTGAAAGAGCTGCTTCAGTTTCAGCTTCCTCCCCTTTGGACCTTTATATACCCAGACACCCTCGCCAAACTCGGTGAGACGTGTGTCTGCAGGAGACCCTGTAAGAGAGCCAAGCTTAGATCAGTCTAGGGACCTCGAAAGCAGAGAAGTGGACACGGCGACAGCCCTTCATACCTGGCCTGGGCTTCCAGCCAACTACCTCGCCCTCATCCGGAGGGCACTGCCTTGCATAGACCGCCCGGCAGCTTGGCAGGGTGTCGTCCTTGCGACCCCCTACGTGGAACGGTTCCGCAAGGCCCTCGTGGCGAGAATGCGGGCCCGGGCCACCCTCACCAGCTACCTGAGAAAGGTGCTCCAGGCCGCCGCCGAGATCGGGAAGGACCCCCGCCGCTGGACCCTCGCCGACCTGCGGGAGTGGCAGTACTCCATCGCCCAGCGGTACGCCCACAACTCCATGATTCCCTTCGTGGCCGCGGTGAACGGGTTCTGCCGGACGAACCGCTTCGTGGACGCGGAGGGGGTAGCCCTGCACCTGGAGTGCCCGGACACGAAGGTCCGGCGGAAGAAGGTCTTGAGCCGAGACGAGGTGGAGGCCATCCTTCAACGGGCCGCGGCCGACGGCCCACTATACAGGGCCGCCATGACCTTCCTGGCTCTTCAAGTCCGTCGTGATTCTGAGATCCGCCAGCTGAATCTCCAAGATGTCGACTTGGAGCGGCGGAAGGCGATTATCAGGGACACGAAGACCGGTCAGGATGACGAGATTGACCTCTTGAGCCCGACGGCGGAAGCCCTGGCGGACTGGCTGGCAGTCAGACCTCGCTTCGGGGAATCGCCGGAACGATGGGCGAATTCGGAGGACCGGGATGCTCTCTTCCTCACCAAATGGCGAGGACCATACAGGCGGAGTTCGAAGGTCGGGCTGTGGAGCATGGTGAAGAGGTACGCGGCCGCTGCCGGGGTGACGAAGCGGGTGACGCCCCACCTATTCCGCCACACGGGGGTCACATGGATGGCGGAGCGCGGGATGAGCTACCGGCAGATCGCCCTCCAGACGGGTCACCGGGACCTAGAGACACTGATGCGGTTTTACGACCACCCGGACCGGGAGAAGGCGAAAGAGGCCTTCGAGGCGGCCATGGCTCAGGGCTCATCGAGAAATCGTTCGGAACCACGAATTGCCAGCGCACGGGACCTCCTAGGGTCGTTGCAACGGGAGGATCTGCTCGCGCTCTTCCGCGAACTACTTTTGTCGCCGGAGGGGGATCTGTGACGCTTCTCGTTCGTAAGTGGAGGCTTGTTGCTTGCCTCCTCATGGTATCCACCGTTCTCGTCACTTCTCGCTCCACCGCGACTAGTTGGGAGATAGACGCGACGGCCACCGTGACTCGGGTAATCGATGGCGACACCTTCGTTGCTGCCTCTCTCGGAGCAGTTCGACTTGCGGACATTGACACGCCGGAGGTCGGCCAGCGAGGATCTCAGGAAGCGCTAGCCTTCCTCACCGCTCTTGTGATAAACCGAGTAGTCCATCTCGATGTAGATGACCTCCACGTCACAGATGTCTACGACCGGCTCGTGGCTGTGGTGTATGTCCGTTTCAACTCGACATTGTTTCTGAACGTAAACAAGGCCCTGCTGGACGCTGAACTTGCTGAGGTAACGGACTTCCAGAATGAATTTGATCCCGCGAGCTGGACCATGTACGTTCAAGGACCCTCTGGCTTGACCCCTACTGCCGACTTCTCACTGCAGGGGCTCTTCCCCGTTGTCTGGATGACGGCTGTTCTGACTATCGTGTCGGCCCTATTGGTAGCTAGTCGACGCAACTCGAAACTGTGATGACTTCTAGAGCGAGAGTCCTAATGGATTGGCCACTCGAACCTCTTCCCCGCCTCTTCGGGGGAGGTGTTCAGAATGAGACCAATCTCCTCAAGGCTCAGATCATACAGTCGGAAAACGAGAAAGTCGATGAGATCATCCGTAGCCCTGATACCATCCAGGATCTTGACTAATTCTTGGGCCCACCGCGAGTATTCATGTCGCAGCGACTCCAGCCTCTTCGCGGTTAGACGGACGCGATACTGGGCCAATGCTCGTTGTATCTCGTGAAATCCATTCTCTGACCCAAGGTCTGGGCGTGTGTGTAGCTCTTGGATCCTTCTCGCTATCTTCTGTTCGGCGATGTCTGCGTCCAGCCCCGCCGGTGAAACAATCCAGTCCTGGAAGGATCGAACAACCCTCCGTCTCTCGTTATGAAACTCTGTCATCCTTTGTGCTAGAAAGGCGAGGATATCGTGGAAGATGTCAGTCTCCTCTGGATCGGCGGCAAGCCGCAGACCGGCGAAGTTGTGCCAGGGAGCGAAATCGCGATCTTCCAAGTACGTCCCATACATGTCCCGTGCTTCTGAGAGAAGCCGAGACCTGCGACTCTCGGGGGTGTTGAACGCGATGCTGCGTATTGGTACTTCTTTCACTTGATTGGGCACGACACTGAGTTTATCCGAGTAGAGCATCTCATAGTGCCAACGTATCGTGCTCGAGTTCACGAGAGCCGCTAGATAGAAGAGGTCATCGTATGCTTCGGACCCGGGCGGAGGGGGGTTCACTCCGGGCCGTTTGACGTCTTGTATGTCCGCATGCCTCACGGCGATGATAACCGTGGAGAACCCATAGGAGCCGCTCAAATCAACTACCGCCATTAGTCCTTTGGGCCCACTAATCTTCCTGAAGACGAGCTTTCGATTCTCGAATAACTCTGGAAACATAGGATTGTAGAGCCTCGAGACATCGTAATCGATGAATCGCGAAACCAAGTCGAGACTGTATCGGTCGTCAATGTCGACCCCTCGAATTAGGCGCTTGTATGACGGGCCAGTTTTCCTGTCCCCGATCATATCTCGCGTTTTCTTCGCGGTGCCAGTCCTCAGGCCCCAGTTCACATAGCAGATTTGACCCAGACGGATGGATGCCTCTTCGATCTTTTTCACAAGGCGAAGGTCCGACTCAGAAACCTCAGGACGAATCTGCGCTGAAGGAAGTTGTTGAAAGACACTCAGTTCCGTGTTGGTTACGGGTTCGATAGTTACCGCGCCCGAATCGTCCGATTCACCCCTCAGGATCAGCAACGCATCGTCTTGGCGTGAAAGAGCTCTCCGTACGACAGGAATGACGTTGTCGACGGCGGCATCTTTGAAGACCTGAACGCCCCTCAGGTCGACCAATTCGGAAATACCCTGCTCGAGGAACGCTCGCCTAATGGGCTCCCCGTAGGGCGAACTCATCCACTTATCGGGAACAATCATGCCAAAGAAGCCGCCTTGCCTGAGCAGGCGAGTACCTAGCTCCATGAAGAGTACATAAAGATCAAATTTCATGTGGGCCGACGCGTAGTTGGAGGCGAAGTAGGCAGTGTCCTCTTCGGAGATCTGGCCTCTATAGATTCTCACGTATGGCGGGTTTCCAATCACGGCGTCAAACCCTCCGTCTCTTGCTTCACCCCCCTCGAAAAAGACTTCTGGAAACTCCAATTCCCAGTGGAAGAAGTGCCTCGTGGTCGCCGTCTCTTGGGCACGTCGGAACCATGCGGTCTTTGTCTTGGGCTTCCAATCACTCGGAAAGTCAAGTGCGTAAATGAGATCGTAGTAGACTTGGCTGGAATCCTTTCTCTCCGTGGATCGAACTTCATCTCCGAAGTAAACCGCCGTATGAACGTTCGCGATGGCTCTCGTCTTGGCGTACTCCGGCAGCTTCTTGAACTCAGTAAACACCCGTTCCTTGCGTCTTATGTCCTCGATACTGTCATCGCCAATCGCCTCGAGCTCCCTGATTTTCCCAATTAGGTTGTCCACGAAGATATCCGAGATAAAATCAGGAAGGGAAACAGACCTCTCCCGCTTGAACTCCCTTCGAGCCATCGACGGGTAATCCTTAATATTGGCGAGTTGCGCCCCGATTAGGCTGTTACCACACTTCAGACGATGGTCCAGGAAGCTCAGCGGTCTGTCCTGGCTTATCGTCGCGAGCCAGAGGCTCACCTTGGTCAACTCGACCGCTAGCTCGTTAATGTCAACTCCGTAGATGCAATGCCTAACAATCTCCCTCTTTGCCCAGTCCAAGTCATACTCATCCTTGGTTAGGTCTTGAGGGAGGAGACCATCTGCTTGGTCGTCCGCTATTGCCTCCAGCAGAGAATCGCTCAGAAACTCGGTCGCCGCAACAAGGAAATGACCGCTCCCCATTGCAGGGTCGCATACCTTGACCGAGAGTACTGCTTCCGCTTGGCTAAACGATTTCTCTTTGGAAGCCCTACGTTTCTCTTCGATTATCGGTCCCAGTGTATGTAGTACGATATACCGGACGACGTAGTCCGGCGTGTAGTAAGAACCAGTGACCTTTCGCTCATGTCGATCCGTCTCAAGGTATAGCTCCTCCTTAGCGACCTTTCTCTCCGGGGGCAGCTTCTCAACAGGTGTCTTTCCCCGATATTCCGAGGTTTCAATCCAGAAGTCCTTCTTATTCCGTCTTATGGAAACCAGATCTGAGCGGGAATAGGCCAGCCTGTACTCCAGCAGGCCCTCGTAGATGCTGCCGAGATGCCTGATGTCCAAGCCTGCGTAGTCTACGTTGACGAGGGACCTAGGATCATCAAGGCTGGGCGTCGTCCCGAGGAGGTCCAGCGCCCGGGCGAGATGTCTGTCTGCAATTTCATTGGTTTCCAGGAAGTCGGAATGTTCCAGCCCCTGGGGTCCACGCGAGAACAACCCTCCGTTAAACGGAGGGATTCCGAGAGTGCTGCTCCCGGCATCAATCAGTCGGAATAAGTCTCTGATACTAGTCCAGAGCCGCCGCGAGTCCCGGAGAAAGCGCGAGTGGTGCCGCGCGGAACCTGACACTTCTTCTCGCATGGCCTCAAGCGAGAGTTGGCGATACCCCTCACCGTGGACTGGGAGGAGCTTTCTCGCTTCGGCATAGAAGACGAAGAGAAGACGATAGAGAAGGACGAAGCAGCCCTCGCGGATTCTCTCTCGGGTTTCGGGCGCCGCGGGGTCAAGATTGTTCTCGGGCCACGCTGCAAAACCCTTCGCTAGCTCCAACAAGGCATCGTAGGTACGTTCCTTGAGTTCTTCACCAACTTCCTGGGCGTACCGAGAACTCTCCTCTTTGACTGAATCGAGAAAGCATTTTCCCCCCACGGTGACGAAGGCCTCTCTCCGGAAGAGATTAAAGAAATAGAGCCACTCATCCGTGTCACTCCTGAGGGCTACGTCCTGGAGGTCGACCTCGAAGTATCTGTCGGTTGGGGATTCATAGCTAATGAGCCGCCACCTGCGGCCGTCGGTCAGTATCCCCCAACGAGTCTCGCTGTCTGCCATGTAGTCATAGACCTGTCGGACAGGGCTTCTCCCCCCAAAAGAGGCGCGATCGAAATCAGTCCCGGGTGCTTTGGCGTCTCCTACGGCGATTGCTGCCTCCAGATCCTTCGCATACTTGCTTCTGGATTTAGCGAAGAAGACGTAGTCAGGTTTGCCGCCAGTGCGTAGGGTTTCATTGGTGAGGAAGTGAGGATTGACCATTTCTAGAACCTTATCGACCACCTCGCGACGAATCGTATCTTCGTTTCCCGTTTCGAGTAGTCGTTCGGCTGTGACGTAAATGGTCGCTACTCGGTCGAGGAGTTCGCGTTGCGGCGCCATTCCCTCCCAATCCCTTCGCATTGGGAGGCGATTACTGAGATAGTCGTCCGTGAACAGTTGGCGATTTGTAAGACTAGTGGCCCTGCGCTGCGGCATATGCGGATGCTCAGGAATTCGACACCATCAGTTGGATAGTAAAGGTTTCCTGGGCCATCAGGAATCTCGGTCTCACTGTGGCCGCTCTATTCGTCAAAGGCTGGATCAGCCAGAGTGCTCCGCACGATGACACTGGATGCACAGGAGCTGGACGTTTTCGGGTCGGTTGTCTCCAGGATCACCGTTCACATGGTGGAGGTGGCCCCAGCGCCTCACTCGGGTCTCCTCATATGCGGGCTCCAGCTCAACGACTTTCCACGGCAGGCGGAGTTCTTCGGCTTCGATCCTCTCAGAAGCCTGAGGAATGGCCATCTCGGTAACAGAGAAGTGGCCCTGAAGTGCGTCACACTTGGGACAGCGATTCCCATAATAGGAATATCCTACCGTCTTGCTGAAGGACAGTTTGAACCAGGGGAACCTAGACTCGAGGACTGCACCTAGCTCAGGATCCGTGACCTCCAGGATGACGCCCAGATCTGTCCCTCGATAGCCCCACTCCGCATGGACAACTTTCATAGGTGCACTGCATCGCCAGCATGAGTAGGGCAACAGCCGAACTAACACTTCGTCGGCAAGGATCTTGGGTTGCCGGAGCACAACTTCCTTTGCTAGGGGACGACCGCACTCCTCGCACCTATCCTCTGCCCTGGACCGGATCGCCTCACGCACAGCCTTGGGGATGTGCTTCCGTCTGGACGGAAGTCGCGGACCGATGGATGCCCACTTCCTGGCCATCATCACCTCCCTCCTGTCAAATCCGCCTCATGACACGAGTGAAGTTTGCTTCCCGCGACGCGAGGAGACGTCGCCGTCACGTCTAACCAAGAATACCTAGCAGGCCTAACGCTTTGCTTCTTGACGGAAGGTATGAAGTCAGGCAACGAACCCGAAAGAGCCGTTATCTATTGACGCAGGCATCCTCGAGCGGTGAGGAAGAAATCCCAAGGAGAGATCCTGTATGAGAATCTGCAGCTCGTGATTGGTGCGGCCCTGGCTGTTACCGTCTCTTTCTTTGTCAATGCACTTGGCCTGCAGGGGGTGATCGCCATCTGGCTTCTAGTTGCACTCATAGTGTTCGTAGTATACGTTGCACGGAGGAGGAGCGCCCGGCTAGTGGACGTGCGGCAGGCGCCTGCAACCAAGGGAGCATTGGCTGATTTGGAGGCGGGTGAGACTGGTTCCCCTGTGTGCGATCCCGGGCCATACCAAGTCGAAGGCGGTGAGTTCTTGGCAATTCCGCTCGACGTGGGAAAAGGAAATCACGTCCATGGCAGGGTAGAAGAGGTGGAGGGCGACGACTTTGACTGGTTCATCGTTGATGAGGCGAATCTCGTCGCCTTCAGAAACGGACAGACGTATGACTTCATCGATGGAGGAGATCACGTCGCGGCTTCGATCGTTGATGCTTATCTGGACACACCTGGACCATGGTTCCTTATCCTGTCAAATGAGCGTCGCCAGATCGACAGAATCATCGAAGTCCATCTCCGTCGGAATTGAACGGCACCGAGTGCTTGCCTCCCTGGTAAACACGTCAACCCGAAGGTAGACATCGGTGACCGTAGAAATGGAATTATGACCGATAATTCTCTCTGTTCAACGAGGCTGGACACCTTATTAGACGCGGTCGAAGTTGACGAACAATAATCCCCCCTCGACGAACAATAAGGGGGATTATGAGCCAGGTGACGGCCGTAAGCCCCCTTCTGT
>JBHIBK010000022.1:0-12213 GCA_046759065.1 Thermoplasmata archaeon
ATGTGTGGCTGGTGCATGTACTTGAAGAAGGTTCCCTGACAGACCGGTGGGGTTCCCACTCGCTCGCAGTCAAGGGCGTCACCGTAGTAGCCCTCATATCTGTTGAGCAGGACAGACACACCAGGATTCCAGTTGTCGAACACAAACGGCCCTGTTCCTATGACCTCGTCATCGCCAGGCAACCATTGCTCGGCATCGGCGTACACAAAGGAAGTAGGGTCGGCAGCCGGAACTCCGTTGTTAGTTGCTGGATCGTAGGCAATGCCGAAGTCCGTATGGATGTTCAACTTCCAGTTGTTGCAGACACCGGCGGTTGCGTCCAGACATAGCTTGCCCGTTCCTTCCCATAGGTGTCTCGGCAATGGGCCGTAGCCATTGAGCGTGTATTTGATGAAGTTCGCATAAGTTGCCTGCTGAGAGAAGTGAAGGGCAAAGGTCAGCGTAATGTCAGGTCCAACCGGTATCGCTGCGTCCCACGCACCCGCGACAGGCCATATGTTCAGCCACCTACTGGTTGAGTAGTTGGATCCCGGCAGGTTGTTCTTGTCCTTCACGACGTCCAAGGATATCGTGAGGGGGTCCAAGGCGTTTATGTGGTATCCGAACAACAGGTCATCCATGGTCGCCTGTACTCCATCATGGAAGTAGATTCCATTGAAGTCGTAGTATGCTGTGACCTCTAGCGGATCTCCTGATTCCTTTCTGTAGACTCCGTACTCATCCAGGTCAAATGTACCACTGTCATCGGCATCGATTCCCTTTAGAAGATAGGGGACCGGATCCTCGGTGGCAGGGTCTACCTGACCCACGCCTTCTATCACGGGTGCCAAGACATTCGACGTCCACACATCAGTTGCACCAAAGATGTTTCGGGTCTTCGTGTCGTCTTGCGCTCCCACTCTCAAGATGTTCTCCGCCCTTGTCCCTTCCTCTGCGAGGGCACCGATCGGGAACACTCCCATGACCAGCACACTCACAACAACGAAAGAAAGAATGACGGATATTCCACCCAGTTTCCTTTCATTCATCACGTTTCCTCCTGCATGCAGATTTCCTACGATAATCTACGTTGTCGTCCATATTGGCGCGTCTACTCAACAAGCAGCCGCACAACTGCCAAACGGATTCGTGACACGCTATAAAAAGTGATTTGTACGGCGTTTTGTAAGTTATTTAAGCTTATTGGTACACCTCGTGTCTCCGAGGCGGGCCCCCAACGACTCCCAAAGGCCTCCGCTGATTTGAATCAGTTGTCCGCGAGGAAGTATCTCTTTAGTCTTCCATCCCTCTCGAACCTAAGAACGCCTTCCCGACTAAGGTTCCGGAGGTTGTAGCTCACGCACTGCTGGCTCACACCGAGTTCCTTGCAGATGTCAGCCTGCGTGACTCCATCGGAATTCCTTATCACTTCCACCATACCCATCTGAAGATCGCTAAGCTTGATCCCCTTATCTCGAGGGATCCTCATATCGACCGGATAGAACCTCTTAAGGACGCCATCTCGGTGGGACTTGAGGAAGCCCTGCATCTCCAATGTCCTGAGATGGTGCGAGAGCGTTCCGTTGGTGACCTTGAGATGCTCCCTGATTGCGTTATAGTGTTCACCTGGATGAGACATCACGAAACCGTATATCTGACCCCGCACGAAGTGATCGAGTATCTCCTCCTTCCTCAACCGAGTGTACAGGGGGAAGATCAGCGTTCTGAACATCGCATACCAGCCAGCTTCCGTGCTGAGGATGGCGGCTGCGACAAGAACGCCTATTCCTATGGAGACCGCCTCAGTTCCTTCCTCAATGCGCAAGGGAGGAGAAGGCGCGAACACGACCATGTACAGTTGGTCGTTGTCAGGTATGCAGTTGACCTTCTCCGCGTAAAACTCGATTACATACTCATCCTGCCCCTGGGTTGAGGCGGTGAAATCGAACGACACCTTTCCATGAGAATCCGTGACATACAGCGTGTCAAGCCGGCCACCAGCGGGTGAGACTACTGAAACCATGACCACCACGCCAGGAACTGGAACATCGTGCTGATCAACGACGGTAACATAGAGGGGGACCACGCTCCCGCTGTCGATTATGTCAAAATCCGAGTGGGTGATCAAGAAGAGCTGTGTCTGATCGTCCATGCCGATGTCCGCAACCTGGCCGAACCTTTCTCCGGCGGATGCCCCCGCCACCACAAAGGCAAAGGCCACAAGAAATGAGAATACGATTAATGACAAGAGCCTACGTCTCACCATCATCACTATTCTTTATCTTAGTCCACCTATTTAATCTCATTTGTACGTCTTTTTGTATCCTATAAAACCGTTCCGTTGCATTTCCAGTGGCTGAAATTGGCGATCTGGAACTCAGTTCCATCTTTTGATAATGTCACCAAAACCTTTTCTATCAAAGAATCCTCTGCACGAATCGTGCAGCCATCCAAGATGAAAGTGTGTAGGATATGCACCGCGGTCTTGAGAGAGGAGAGTCTCTGCCCGATATGCGGAGCTCCCTCTGCGGAACCCAAGAAGAAGCTCTCCCTGCCCGTTCCCGTCGAGCAACTGCCAATACTGGCCGAGGACTCGACAGGAAATTGCGTCGTTTGTGGAATTCCACGTGAGGGCCAGGTCTGCGAGATGTGCGGTTCTCCCAGAATCGAGGTTAGGGATGAGGTGCTGGAGTTCAGATGTCCCTTCTGCCAAGAGACTGTGGACCCGAACGCCACTAGATGCCCCCACTGCGGAATCGACTACGTGAACAGGGAAAGGGAGAAGGACATCAACTATAAATGTCCAGTCTGCGCGGAGGTCGTCACTCTCTTGGAGGACGGGTGTCCTGGTTGCGGAGCGGGCATCTGGTTCGATTTCGAGACTGAAAAGAAGACCATTTCTCGATTCCTTTGCCCAGTGTGTGCCGAAGAGGTCGACCCAGGCTCGGAGACCTGTACAAACTGCGGATCGGGAATATGGGTTGGTGACGAGGACATCAAAGAATCGGCGGTGGCGGCCATCGAGAACGCCTCGACGAGCATAAGAGAAGAGGCATCGAAAGCTCCCGCCGACTTCGCTCGAGCGGAGGTGGTTCTCATCAGCGCGAAGGAGGCGTTCAGAGGCGGTGACTTCCTCGCAGCGAACAGGGCGGCAAACCTGAGCGCTGAGATCGCGAAAACCACCGTCCTGCAGATGAAGATATTCCAGGAAGCCGTCAGGAGAGCTCAATCCAAGATTACATATCTCGAGAAGAAGGGGGGTGATACATCGGATGCGGTAGACCTACTGAGGAGGGCCGTCAAAGTGAAACAGAAGGGCAACGTCCGGGGCGCGGTCAGACTTGCAATAAAGTCCAGGATAAAGGCTGAGGAGGCCGTTCCGTCCCCAAGACTTTCTGATATCGATTTGGAATGAGTCTTCCGGGTCCTCGGTCAGACCGATATGTTCGCACCAGCACAACAGCCTTTTTATTGCCACCAGGGATTCCAGAAAGACGGGATGAGGTCGATTGTTCCGCACTTGGACCTTTGCACCGGATGCAGACTGTGCGAGATGGTCTGTTCACTTCATCACGAGGATCTCGTGAACAGGGATTGGGCCCGGATATGGGTACATAGAAGGGGTATCGACCACAATGTCCCGATCGTGTGCAATCAGGGAGCGTCCTGTGACAGGGAGTGCGTTCAAGCGTGTCCTGTTGAGTGCATCAGAGACGTCAGCGGTCACGCAATCGAGGTTGTCCGAGAGGAATGCATCGGAGGTGGAGAGTGTGTCGAGGCTTGTCCCTTTGATGCCATCCACATGAGGGACGATGTGGCGTTCAAGTGCAATCTCTGCAACGGTAATCCGACTTGCCTGAAGTTCTGCTCGCTGAATGCGATAACCTACGAGGATGGGATTGCGGAAGAGTTCGATAAAGCCAGGGAAGTTACGGGGGTGACCAGATGAAGGGCTTCGCGGGAGGGGTCCTGAAGGTTGACCTGACCTCAGGGGTGTCTGAGAAGTCCGCTCTGCCGAGTCCCCTCGCGGAGAGATTCCTTGGCGGGACCGGCTTGGCCGCCAGATTCCTGTACGACTGTACGAAGCCGCGCTTGGATGCTTTTGACCCCGCCAACATGCTCATACTGGCCCCAGGGCTGTTCAACGGATTCCCCGTTCCCACGGGGGGCAAGGTGCTCTTTTGCGCCAAGTCTCCCCTCACGGGGACCATCGGGGAAGCGGTGATGGGCGCCAGGATTGGAACCGAGCTCAAGAGGGCTGGGTACGACCTCTTGCTCGTTTCAGGCAAATCGGATTCGCCCTCCTATCTTTTCGTTGATGATATGGATGTTGAGATAAGGAACGCAGAGGACCTCTGGGGAAAGGATACGCGAGAGACAGCGGAGGCCATCAGGAAGGATGAGGGCGATGCGGTGGTTGCGACGATCGGAATCGCCGGGGAGAACCTTGTCAGATACGCGTGCATCGACTGTGAGGACAGACAGTCCGGGAGGGGCGGCCTAGGGGCTGTCATGGGCTCCAAGAACCTGAAGGCGATCGCGGTGAAGGGATCAGGCGACCTCGTGCCAAAGGATGCAGGTAGGCTGATGGACCTCTGCCTTGACTACCACGAGAGGATGATCGAGAGTGCGGCTTTCGGGGACGACACGAGATACGGGACAGGAGAGTTCCTTGAATGGATGAACGCCGAGAAGGGGACCTTCCCCACAAGAAACTGGAGGGAGGGCGTCTTTGACGACAGAGAGAAGATCGACCCCCATTACTGGGCGCCCATTTACACGAGAAGAAACAACGCCTGCTTCGCCTGCACCAAGCCGTGCGGGAGGATATTCCGGATAGACAAGGGGAAGTACGCGGGACTGAGAATCGATGGCATAGAGTACGAGTTGCTCTACTCGCTTGGCGGCCTCTGCGGAATGGGGGAGATCGAGGAGCTGGCAAAGGCGAATGAGTTGTGCGATCTCTACGGTCTTGATGGCATATCCGCAGGTGCCTCGGTGGCCTTCGCGATGGACCTTTTCGAGAGTGGGATTCTCACGAAAGACGACACGGGCGGGATTGACCTAGAGTTCGGAAACCCAGAAGCGGAGTTGAAGCTCATCGAGATGATCGCCAATAGGGAGGGTTTGGGTGATGTTCTCGCGGAAGGCGTCAAACGGGCGAGCGAGAGAATCGGTAAGGGAGCAGAGGACTACGCCGTCCATGTGAAGGGGATGGAGCCGCCCGCCTATGATGTCAGGGGGATAAAGGGCATGGCCTTGGCCTTCATGACGTCCTCGAGAGGTGCCTGCCACCTCCGCAGCTGCGCGTACGGTCTGGAGCTCACTGGGAGGTTCTGGAAGTTCGAGGGCGTGGACAGATTCGCGACAGAGGGCAAGGGGATCGAGATCAAGGAGCTCGAGGACCTGATGACCGTCTATGACGTCCTTGGTGTCTGCAAGTTTTCGAGGGGATTCTTCTTCGCCGAAGGGTTCATCGACATACTAGATTCCATAACGGGTCTGAGGTTCTCCGAGTCAGGCATTCTGAAAGTAGGTGAAAGGGTCAACAATCTGAAACACATGTTCAACTTGAGGGAAGGCATAACCAGGGATGACTTCAGGCTGCCGAAAAGGATTCTTACCCTTCCGATTCCAGATGGTGAATCGAAAGGTCATCTGGTAACAGGGGAAGAAATGAGAAAGATGCTGGATGACTATTTCATGGCGAGAGGATGGAGCGAAGAGGGATTGCCTTCTGAGGAGAGAATCAAGGAATTGGATCTCGTCTAGTATTCCTTCGCACGGGCCAGGATGTCTCGAACAGACTCATCGACCTCGTCGATGCTCCTTTCGTTCGGAACGGCAACGACCAGCAGTGCCCGTTTGCTCGCATTGTATATCAGTATTCTCAAATCCCCGGTCTCCACTGCTACCCTGGAAGGTTCATCCCTCCCCAGTTCGGTGGCTGCCGTGACACTGGCTCCGACAATCGTGGCACTCATGATTCCAAACGTTTCGAGTGACACATCATCCGGAACGTCGGATGAAATCACCAGACCGTCCTTGCCTATCAGGGCAGACGCAACCGCTCCGCACGTCTCCCTCAACTGCTTGAGCATTTCTTCCATATCCGTCACTCCATTGTCTCGGGTTCTATGATGAAGACACAGCTGCTCTTTCCAGTGCTTTCGCAACTCGTTTCGGTGCATCTCACTTTTTGGCCAAGATGCTCTTCATACACGCTAGATATGATCCCTCTAATCCTGTGGCAGGTTTCCGTATCGTCGTCCGATCCCACCTCAACGGAACCTTTGATTATTGCCTCGTCATCTCGGAACTCAATCGTATCAATCCACCCTCTGGCTTTCATGATCTTCGCAACCACGTCGAAATACGTGTCTTCACTCATTTTTGCTATCTTGGCGATCTCGGCACCGTAGAGAATTCCTTCACAGAAGAAGAGTCCGTGACAAGCGTAGGACATGATGCTCTCGTACAGCTGCCTTACCCTAGTCAGTTCATCCTGTGAGATCTTCACAAACTTCATTCTCGTAGCTGAAGGATTCCAGCCCAATTATAAAGGTTTTGATGTGGTTATCTCTCGCGACAATCCCCACAAAGAAGTTGGCCTTGGACCTCTTGGAGGTTGTAGACGAAGACACGGCAGAGCTCACAGTACCCCCGCATATCGGAGACCTCGACATTCTGAGAGGATATTCTGGAGACCTCCCTCATCAGCTCAATGAGATTCGGCCATATCGAGAGAACATCGTTTTCCGTCACGATTCCAAGAAGCTCGTCGCCCTCTGAGACGACGAGTCTTCTGATCTTGTTCTCGGCCATGAGCTTGGCGGCATTCTCAACGGATTCGTGGGGGTGAATCGTCTTCACGGGACTGCTCATGATTTCTTTCACTTTGACCGCTGAGGGCTGGGCGTTCTCTGCCACCACTTTCGCCACGATATCCTTCTCCGTGATTATCCCGACGGGCTTCCCGTTCTTGACGATTATCAAGCTTCCTATGCCCTTGTCTTTCATCAGCTTAGAGGCTAGGTCGACCGTTTCCTTGGGTCCAACCGAGACGGGATTTCCAGACATGACTTCCATGACTGGAATACTGAGGTCTGCCTTGCTCAACACCACATTTCCCTATGGTGTGTCTCGATTTAAACATTGTGAATTATCCAAGAGTTTAAGTTGGGCATCTCGATAAGGTGCTCGGATGTATTCCTTGGAAGAGGGGGAACGCGCTGTTCTGGTCGCCAGGGGCACGATCGAGAGCCATGTGCGTGGAGAGCAGAGTGCTTTCGACCTCCCCGAGAGCTTCGAGGCGAAATCGGGCGTCTTTGTCACCATAGACACATTCCCCCAAAGACAGTTGCGCGGTTGCATAGGATACCCCGAACCGTTCTTCCCGCTGAAGGAGGCGCTCGTCAAGGCATCAAAGGAGGCCACGAGGGACCCGAGGTTCCCGCCCCTGACGGAAGAGGAGCTGGACACTATCGTTGTCGAGGTCAGTCTGCTTACCCCTCCTGAAGAGATGATAGTCAAGAAGCCCAAGGACTACCCGAAGTGGATCGAGATAGGAAGGGACGGGTTGATTGCGAGAAAAGGCGTGTTCAGGGGCCTTCTCCTGCCCCAGGTCGCCATTGACTGGAAGTGGACCGCCGAGGAGTTCCTGTCGAACACCTGCATGAAGGCAGGCTTGAGGTCCGACGATTGGCTCGATAAGGATACCAGAATCTACAAGTTCTCTGCGGAGATATTCGGGGAGGAGACGCCGAGAGGGGAGATAGAGAGACGCGTCCTGGGAGGAAAGGATGATCATTGAGGGTCACGCCTACGTTCGCGGAAGTCTGCAGGATTGTTGCATTGGCGTGGAGGATGGGAAGATAGTCGAGATCAGGCGCACTCTGAAGGGCGATGAGAGATTGCGCTTTGGCGGGCTCATTCTCCCTGCTGGCGTCGACCTCCATGTGCACTTTCGGGAACCTGGAATGACGAGGAAGGAGGACTTCTCCTCAGGGACCGCGGCGGCTGCGTTCGGAGGCATCACTTGCGTCCTCGACATGCCGAACACGGTTCCTCCGGCGACAACTCCTGAGAGAGTGAGGGAAAAGGTCGAAGCGGTCGAGAAGAAAGCATTCGTGGACTTCGGACTGTATGCCGGGCTCAGAGAGGACAGCGACGTGGAGGGTCTCGCGGAGGTTGCCACTGCGTTCAAAATCTACTTGGCCCCCTCAACGGGAGGTTTGGCGGTTGGCGATTTCGACAGGTTTCTCGAGCAGAGGGATGAGCTTTCCGCGGCGGGGAAGTTCATTTCGATTCATTGCGAGGACCCGGAGCGGATAAGGAACATGGAGGAGAGAAGGCTCGAGGATCACGTGGCATCAAGGCCGGAAGGCGCCGAGGTTGACGGGATAGGAATGGCAAGGCGGCTCGCAGGTGTTCGGAGAATCCACATAGCCCATCTGTCATCGGGGATGGGTCTGGAATCGCTGGCTGGTTCAGGCTTCACGAGCGAGGTGACTCCCAACCATCTCTTCCTCAATGTGGATTGCGGCCTGGGAGCCTTGGCAAAGGTGACCCCGCCAATCAGGTACAAGCACGACCAGAATGCGCTGTGGTCCGCACTGGCCCACGGAGGGATCGATGTCATCGCATCCGACCACGCACCGCACACCTTGGAGGAGAAGGAGTCCGATTTCGATTTCGCACCCGACGGAATGCCAGGCGTGGAAACCATGATTCCCCTTCTTCTCGAAAGGGTGAGGCTGAGAAGCCTATCACTTGAGCGGTTCGTCAACGTCGTGAGTGAGAGACCCGCGGAGCTGCTATCCCTGGAGAAGGGGAGGATCGAGGTCGGATACGACGCCGACATGATCGTCGTTGACCTCAAGAAGCCGCGGAAAATCAGAGCGGACGAACTGCATTCCAAGTGCGGATGGACTCCATTCGAAGGGAGGAAGGGCATCTTCCCATCGACGACCATTCTGCGCGGGGAGCGTATCGTGGAGGAGGATGTAGTGGCCAAACCGTCCGGCCGATACATGGGAGCAAAACATTAACTAAGGATTCCACCTCATGGTCGCAGCTGAATGTCCTCGATTGTCGCAGAGATAGTAGGCTTCGTGAGGGACCTCGTTCTTGTTCTGGGGTATCCAGGTATTTTCCTGGCGATGTTCGTGGAAGGGATAATCACTCCCATCCCGAGCGAGGCGATCCTCCCTTTGGCGGGCTCTTTGGCCTACGAGAGACCCGCAGAGTTTTCGGTGTGGGCGATCATAATCGTCGCGACCGTCGGTGCAACACTGGGGTCCACGGTTGCCTACTTCATCGGGCATTATTTCGGCAGAGGCTTCGTGCACCGGTATGGGAAGTACTTCAGGATTGGGGAAGAGCATCTTGTGCGGGCAGAGCGGTGGTTCGAGAAGTACGGCAGGGTCTCGATCTTCATAGGCCACTCGCTTCCTGGGACGAGGTCATTCATATCGTTCCCCGCCGGGATCGCGAGGATGAACCTGCGCAGTTTCGTTATCTCCACGTTTTTCGGGGCCCTCATCTGGAACACCGTCCTGACGCTCACGGGCTACTTCCTCAGCAGCCAGCTGGACACGCTTGAAGGGTTCTTCGAATACCTCGACATCATCGCCCTCATCACGGCCTTGGCGCTGATAGCGATATACTTCTACTGGAGAAAGAAACAGCGCGCTCAGGCGTAGTAGTACTCCCCCGCCGCCTTTTGCTCGCGATCCAAGCGGGATTCGGGGTTGTTGATCCTCGGTCTGTTCGTCTCATTGTCCCGCCTGAACGTTATCGCGACCTCCTTGAGGAACCTGTTCATGCCCTCGCGCATTCCGAAGGGCCCCTTACCGACTCCCTTCTTGGACGGCTCGCCGTGGAAGACCATCAGCGAATCGGAGACGAGATCGATGAAGTACACATCGTGGTCCACAATCATCCCGCTCATCCCCTTGCTCTCCATTGCCCTCCTTATTGCCCTCGCGGTTTCCATCCTCTGGTTCGAGTCCAGATAAGCGGATGGCTCGTCGATGAGATAGATGTCGGCCTCCCTTGCCAGGCAGAGTCCGATCGCGACGCTCTGAAGCTCCCCGCCAGAAAGTGTGGGGATGGGCCGTTCCATGAGAGGTTCCAGGTTGAGAGGTCCGGCGATCTCGGTCTTGAAGTAGCTCGTCTCGAAATCCTCTCCCGCCTCGGTGAGGAAGGCCTCCCGAACGACTCCCTTGAACTTCGGCTCGATGTACTGGGGCTTGTAGCTCACCTTTAGCTTCGCCTCGACCTCGCCCTTGGTGGGATTGAGTACCCCCGCCAGCATCTTAACGAAAGTGGTCTTCCCCGTCGCGTTCGGACCCACGACTCCAACGACCTCCCCTTCGCGGATGAACCCTTCGCTCGTCTTGAGGGTGAATCCCTTGAACCTCTTGTAGAGGGGCTCGAACTGGACGAGAGGTTTCCCGCCCCACTCCTTCCTCGGTGCGTGTGACTCGAACCTTATCTCCCGGTCCCTGAACCGGACGTTCTCCTCCTTCAGGAAGCCTCTGAGATAGGTGTTTATGGCGACGCGAACGCCTCGCGGCTGTGCAACAACGCCGTATGCCCCGTTCTCTCCGAACATCAGATGGACGCTGTCCGCCAAGAAGTCCAACACAGCGAGGTCGTGCTCGATCACGGCGACCTGCTTCTTCTGCGAGAGGGCCTGTATGGACTCGGCGACCTTGAGCCTCTGGTATATGTCCAAGTAGGAGGAGGGCTCGTCGAAGAAGTAAATGTCGGCATCCTTGAGGAAGGTGGCCGCCAGGGCGATCCGCTGGAGCTCCCCGCCGGACAGCTTGGCTAGGTCGCGGTCGAGCGTGTGACCAATGCCGAATTCCTCCGAGACCTCATCCAGTTCTCCCGATTCGTCCACCGTCTCCAGAAGCTCTCCGACCTTTCCCTTGTGAGCCTTTGGCAACTTGTCGACGTACTGTGGCTTGAGTGAGGTCCGCAGGCTCCCTTCCGCGATCTTCTTCAAATAGTTGTGCAGTTCCGTTCCCGCGTACTTCTCCAGAGCCAGGTCCCACGAAGGTGTGCACTCCAAGTCCCCCAGGTTCGGAATCGTTTCCCCGGAGAGAATGCTAGTGACCGTGGTCTTCCCGATTCCGTTCGGACCGAGGATTCCCATCACCTCACCGTGACGGGGCGTGGGAAGCCTGTAGAGCCTGAAGCCATTTATCCCATACTGGTGAACTGTCTCACCCTCGAGTTCCGTGGGAAGACCGACTATGCGGATTGCGTCGAACGGGCATTTATGCACGCAGATGCCGCAGCCAACGCAGAGTTCCTCAGAGATGATCGGCTTGCCCTCTTCGCCCATCATCACGGTCTCGGTCCCCGTTCTCACTGGAGGACAGTATTTGATGCACTCCAGATTGCACCTTCTGGGTTGGCATCTGTCGCGAAGGAGGACCGCAATTCGCATCTTTTGATTGGAAGGTTTGGCCCATATTTAAGGGCGATGCAACAGGTTTTAAAGTTCGATGACATTGCGGTGTCCGATGATACCTGGAGGAAGGATGAGTCCCAAGCAGATGAAGGCGGCGATGAAACGTCTCGGCATAAAGACGGAAGAGCTGAGAGATGTGGAGGAAGTGATCATCAAGACCTTGGAAAAGGAGTACGTCATCCCGAACGCCGAAGTGACCAAGGTGGAGGTCCAGGGCCAGACAACGTACCAGGTCGTGGGGGAGGCACAGGAATTCGAGAGAGCCGAGGAAGGTCCGAGGGTCCCTGAGGAGGACGTGAGGCTGGTCGCCGAGAAGGCGGACGTGACCCCTGAGACCGCTCGACAGGCCTTGATCGAGTGTGATGGTGAGCCCGCGGAGGCCATCCTCAGGCTGCTTGGGGAGAAGTAGGTTCCGGTGGAGGAGCTTCCATGAAGTTGACTCACACGTCGATTCGCGCGAAGGACCTGGATGATACCATCGCGTTCTACGAGGGTCTGGGACTGAAACTGGTGAGCAGAAGGGAGATTCCCCAGAACGAGGCGGAGATCGCCTTCCTGGAGAGCACGGAGGGCGGTGCGAGACTGGAACTCACGCATTACAGCAGGCAAGAGAGCTACACGCAGTCGGAGTACGAGGACAGGGTTTTCGACCACATCGCCCTTGAGACGGATGACATGGACGGTGTCCTTCAGAAGGTCAGAGAATCTGGCGGGACTGTTACGGACGAGCCTTTTCACCTCAGTCCTGG
>JBHIBK010000023.1:0-11995 GCA_046759065.1 Thermoplasmata archaeon
GAGGGCGCTCTCGTACTTGTTGTGTGTCTTTTCAGACTTCTCACCGAGGCCCTCGTATGCCAAGCCATAGGCTATCTTGACCAGTGCCGAGGAGAGGGCACTGGGCCTCCGTGTTGTATCCGCAGAGAAGTCGTCAGCGTAGTATTCTCTGTACCTCGAAACCAGCAGGACTATCAGTTGGCTGAGCATATACACGAGAAAGGAGACCGCCGCGACCAAGGCGACAAAGGCCATGGCCTTTCCCCTATCCCTGCCACCGCCCCTGCTGAACCTGATCATGTAGTAGCAGCTGCGGGCTATCACGTAAAAGAGAACGGGAATTGCACCTATCACGGTCATGACAACGAAATCGTTGTGCTCAATGTGGCCGAGCTCGTGGGCGACGACCGCTTTCTGTTCCTCCTCGTCGCAGTACCGAATTATGCCGCGAGTGAGCACCAGGTGAGACTTGTTCCTTGTCCAGCCGAATGCAAAGGCGTTGGGGTTGTCGTCTTCTACAATCCCAAAGCGGGGTTCCTCGATCCTCTTTTCGCGACATGTCTCTCGAATGAATCCTGCTATCTTTGGATTGAAGTTCCCCGGATCTACCCATTTGATTTTGAAAATCCAGCGGATGATGACAGGGGAGACCGCCCATTGGAGGATGATTATGAGGATGGTGAGCGTCAGGGGGATGAGGAGAATGAGAATGCCTGTCACGTAGCCTATGACAGTCAGGTAGTAGGTGAGCGCCATCATCACTGCGAAGATGAGGGCAAAGAGAAGAGCAATGGCCATGGCCATTCTTGTCTTCAATCCCATGAGCGGACGAACGGAAGGGAGAGGGAAAAAGCTATCGGAGAATATGCCGGCCTCCGCCCTTGGGTGCTGACCTGCACCAAGACTCGTTCAAGAATGCACAGAGCTGCGTCGTACTTGAAGGCATACGAAAGCAAAATAGATGAGCATCAGATATGGTCTCTGAATGCCAATGAAGTCTGTCGTTGAAAGTTTGAATGTGAAGAGAGCGACCATTTCGGAGCTGCTCAAGGCGATGAGCAAAACCGCCTATCAGGGACGAACGCTCGGAAGAGCGGTGGAAATCATCGAGAGCATGATACGCGACGAGTCGGTAACTATCATGTTCGGCTACGCTGGCTCCCTCTCAACTGCGGGGCAATGGAAGATAGTCAAATGGTTCATCGAGCGGGGATATATCGACGTGCTCGTTTCCACAGGCGCCAACATTTCCGAGGACATCGTCGAGGCCATGGGCTTCAACTACTACCATCTGGAGGACGATCAGATTGGCTCAGCGGATGGCCAGCTGTTTGAGCGGGGCTACAACCGCTACTATGACATCGTGGGGAAGGAAAGCGACTACCTTGAGATGACAGAACTGATATGCGAGTTCATGACCGGGCTGGAGGAGGACAGCAACTACTCTTCCAGGAGTCTTCTTGGGCTCTTTGGGAATTGGCTGTCAGAGAGGAAGATCGACTGCATACTCTCGGCGGCTGCGAGGCACAGCGTCCCGGTGTTCTGCCCAGCGATCGTGGACAGCCCCTACGGAGATGCTGCTCTCCTGGCCCATTCCAAGGGCCACAAGGTATCCGTCGACAATGTCAAGGACTACATCGAGTTCATGAGACTGGCTGAGAGGATAGATGACACTGGTGTCATTCTTGTGGGCGGGGGGGTTCCCAAGGATTTCATCCAGCTTTTCGCGGCGACCGCGGACCTCCTCTATGAAGGCTATGAGGTTCCGGGAAAGGAGGGCAAGGGACTCAAAAGGGAGGGAACGGACGAGTCCTACTATCCTCACAAATACGCCGTTCAAATTACGATGGACTCACCACAGTGGGGAGGGTTGAGCGGTGCGACCCTTGAGGAAGCGATATCCTGGGGGAAGGAGTCCGCGGATGCGAGGATAATTGTCTGTTATTGTGATGCGACCATCGCGCTACCGCTCATAGCACATTCGCTGGACGAGAGGCTGGAGGGATACGACAGAAGACGGCGGTCGGCGGGTGTTCCCACGAAAGACTAAGGCCATGGGGCAGGTTCAGGACTGCCCTCAAAGACCCCCGAGGTCTGCGGACTGTGATGAATGGAGTGGCCTTCGGTAATCGTCGCCGTGGTGTTGCACATGCTCCACATATAGTCGTTGTCCCAGACTATCAGAAGGACGCTGAAGGCTCCGGACAACCAATACGCATATTTGGGAGAGGGTCCGTTGCCAAAGAACCCATCACCAAAGTCCCAGTAGTACGTCTCTATCGTCCCGTCTGGATCATAGGAGCCGGAACCGTTGAATGCGATGGCCTTGCCAACTTGACCGGAATAGGACCCATTTGCATGGGCGACAGGCCATTGGCCCCCGAGGGGCCCTCTCCAGACCGCCGGGAACTTGAGGGGGCATGTATCTTCGATTATTTCACCAACAGGTTCATCAAAGCCTATGAAGTAGGGAAGAGAGCACAGACCGTTTCTTTCCCAGTCCTCACATATTTCACTGAAACCGGACCAGAAATTCCCCTCTCTAGAATTCGAATCAGAATAGGTATTTCCCCCTTTGTCGTGAACGTGGAGAGTGTTCTCAATGAAATCGTTGTGATGAAAAAGGCTACTCCCGGGGTTCTCAATATCGGAAAGAATCCTCACACCCACATCATTCTCCATGATGACGTTCCAGGAGGCTGTTACATACGATTCGACTGTCCACGTTCTGTAATCACTGTAGGTGGAAATCCCGATCTCACTGTTTCGAATAATGTTTCCTTTGAGGTCCACGCGAGCGCCACAGTCAGCAGCTATCCCACTCCCCATGTTTCTCTCAATTGCATTGTCAACGATACGATTCACACTGTAACTCAAAGCAGAATAGATCGCGGACTGAGCTTCTTCGTTCCAAACCGAGCCATCAAAGCACCAGTACGATGACCATCTGGTTCCTCCGAAACTGTTTCCAGCAATCGTATTGTTGTGGATGACTGTGCCATAGCCAGCTAATCGAATGGCATGGAAGCGGTTCCCATACATTTCATTATGTTCGATGATGTCGTTCTTGCAGTCACAGTGTACCCCGTTGTCGTTGAAGGATATGTTATTATTCCCAACCGAGTTGGAGGATTCGCTCCAGTCGATATATATCCCGTCGCTGTTGTTCTGTATCCTGTTCCAGTCCAATCGATTGCTGGTGCTTTCGTTCTTGATTGAAATCCCCGACTCCGAATTGAACGCGATGTAACTACGCGAGACGATGTTTTCTGAGCTTTCTTCGAAGGCCACACCGTCCGTAGCGTAGGTGATGTTTGTGTGGCGGATGATCGCCCTACCCGTGGCGTTCACCTGCAGTCCTTTCCAATCACCAGGGGAAGGGATCGAGGCGTTGGACGTGAGGTCAATCACCGAGGCAGGCGATCCGACTGCATAGAACTCTCCCTCCACATACATCGCGTAGAGGCCGTTGAAAAGCACCTCGACTCCTGGTTCAATGGTCAGGTTCGCCGACGAGAGGACCGTGACATCGCCCTCAACCCAATAAGGGCTTCCCACTTGAGTCCACGTGGTGTCGGTCGATATCGGCCCCTGCACCGGCGTCCCTGCGGCGGCTCTGTTCGGATTGATGAGCAGGAATGTTAGCACCAAGGCTCCCGCGAGGATGAGCGCCTTAATGTTGGGCTTAGGGCTTCTCATCCAACCACGATTATTCTGTGCCCTTGGCTCTATTTATCCTTTCTAGCCCAGAACCGCGATGGTCTATTCTACAGCCCATCCTCAACTAGTACAGAAGATTGCAGAACGATGAGGACTCCCTCGGGATTAGATCGTGCGTTAGTGCTGTGCGTTGGCGATTCCATCTATTATTGAGAGGTGTTCATCGCAGAACTCCTTCTCTCCGAGTTGTGAGGCGAGCACTTCCTCCTGCCAATGAGAGTTGAACAGCCTGCAGCTCGAGTCCTCGCAGAAAGGTTGGAAGGTAACGGAGTACAGGAGCGCCTGCGTCGCATAGCCCTTCATCACCTCGGTGAGGCGGGGGTCATCGTAGTCCATGAACCTGCCCTCAATCTGTTCTTCGAGAATCTCAGCGGGCACGTCACTGTCCAACGCCCTGAGCTTCTGTTTCATCAAATAATACTCTCTAGGTTTCGCGGGAGCCTCCACAATCCCGCTCGTGGAAATCATGCTGGGATAACCGCACAGAATAACCCGCGCATGATACCTCCTGTCTGCGCTATCGTAACTTCCGAAAAGCCTTGACGTGAACAGAATGTGGACAACCTTGAGGCTGAGCTCGCCAGCTGGAATCATTTCCCTCATGACGAGCTGAAGCCTGTGTGCATCATAAAGAATCCCAGAGATCCTCTTCTCTGGTCTGGCAATGAGCTTCTCCTCGAACCTGACCTCACCGAGGAGCGGGTCGAAGCTCTTAAAGGGTTTGGAGATGTCCCTGACTTTGGTGCGGGCGATTCTCCCCGCCAGGTCCGTTGAGCTCCCCCTGAAATTATGCATTATGAAATCGTCCCTGATGCCGACGCGGATCCGCGGGAAGAGCCCCTGAAGATAGGATGCGATCTCCCCCACATCAAGGGTCCTGGCAGATGGGTCATTATAGAGAAAAACATCAGTCGGGATGTTCCACTCACTTGAGGAGGTCGAGGGCAATTTCTGCACCTTTTTTTCCGGATAGAAGCATCGCACCGAACGTCGGACCCATTCTTGGCAAGCCGTATGTTGCGGACACCGCCATTCCGATCGCCATGAGCCCGGGATGGACCTCACCGGTGTGCTCCACCACGAGGTCCTCGGACTTCTCAACCCACATCCCTCCCTCACCGACCTTCTTGAGGATTCCTCTCTGCTCGAGCTTGGTGATGACCTCAGCCTCATGCCCAGTGGCATCCATGACCAGTTTGGATTCCAGTGCGATGGGATCGACGCAGGTGATTTCACGAGGAAGAGCGCTGACGGGAGTCCAGTTCACGACGACACCGCCCACGCGATTGTTCTCCCTGAGAACGACATCATCGAACTTCGTCATGTTGAGAATCTTCACTCCGGCATCGCATGCGGCCGCAATGAGCTTGGAGCAGGCGTGCGGTCCTGGTGTGACGAACAGGTTCCTTGAGAACTCCTTGTAGGGAATGCCCAGTTCATCCAGGACCGATTGAGCCGGTGCCCTTACGGTAATCGTGTTCATAAGGTACCCGCCGATCCAGAACCCGCCGCCGAGGTAGTTGTTCCTCTCCACGATCAGAACGCTGACGCCATTCTTGGCGAGCTCTCTAGCGGCCATCAGCCCGCTCGGTCCGCCACCGACTATGATTACCTCCCCCTCCGCGAACTTCTCCATGTCCGCGGCGAAACCGCTGACGATGGCCCTCGTGACCTGACTCTCCGTTGCCTTCTCGAAGGGGGGCATGTGTTTGCCGCCAGAGAAATAGCTGCAACCAGTATAAAGGATTTGGGAATCCTCGGACGTCTCAGGATGAGCCGCCATAGAGCCGTTGAGTGAGTTCCGAGTACCCCTTGTAAAACTCCCACTTCCTCTCGATCCTCTCCCGCAGCTCTGCCATCTGCTTATCATCCATGTGCCTAAAACGCCCCTGCATCATGAGATACGTCTCGAGATTCTTCATCTTTGGCTCCCTATCGATCTTGAGGAGGCCGTTCACGCACTCCATAAGTGTCCACATACCGCACTCGACGGCGAGCTTCCCGAGCTCCACGGTCTTCGACTGCTCGTATCTCCAGCCGGGAACGCACGGCGAATACACCTGGATGTACCGGAAACCCTTCATCTCCTTTGCCTTCTGAACCTTGTTTATGAGGTCGAGCGGGAAGGACCCGCTGGCGGTCGCGACATAGGGTATGCGGTGAGCCATCATGATGAGCGGGACGTCCTTCTTGTAATCCGGATTTCCCTTCATGATGTCGCCCACAGGCGTGGTCGTCGTCGATGCACCGTGTGGCGTGGACCCGCTCCTCTGCACACCCGTGTTCATGTACGCCTCGTTGTCGTAGCAGATGTATATCACGTCCTCATTCCTTTCAGCGGCCCCGGACAGCGCCTGAAGCCCAATGTCGGCGGTTCCTCCATCTCCCGCGATACCCACGACCGTCACATGATCGAGCCCCTTTCGCCTCATCGCCCTTGAGAGCCCTGATATCGCCGCTCCAGTGTTCTCGAAGACGGTGTGGTGATAGGGGACCGTCCACGCGCAACTGGGGAAGAGCCCGTTGAAGACGCTCAGACAGCTTGGCGGGACGTAGATGATGATGTCCTTTCCCAGGACCTTTGTGATGTTCCGAATCGCCATGGCGGCGCCGCAGCCCGCGCATGCGGTGTGCCCGCTCGAGAAGATGTTCTCCTCCGGGAGGTCCTTCAGCCTCATCCCATCTCCACCCCCCTGGTGTTGACCCACTCAACGTCCCTCCTGGCCTTTCCCGTCTGAGCGGCTTCCAGAAGGACGTCGTATATGTCGCGGACATCGGCCTCTGCGACATCTCTCCCGCCAAGACCTCCTATGAAATCTATCACGGGCACGCTAAGCTCAAACAGCGCGTTTCTAGCCTCCAGAAAATGGGGGCCGCTCACTCCGAATGAGACGGATCTGTCGTAGACCCCGATGGCCTTCACATCACGGCAGGCCTCTGCAATCTCCTCTGCTGGATAGGGCCTGAAGGACCTGAGCTTGACCAGACCTACTTTCTTGCCCTTCTCCCTGAGCTCGCGGACGACTCCTCGCGTCGTTGATGTAACGGTTCCGAGAGTGAGGAAGACGACGTCGGCGTCGTCAACGAATTCTGTCTCGATGAGGCCACTGTGGTCCCGCCCGAACGTGTCTGCGAAATCGCGATTGACCTCTTCGATGACCTCCTTCGCATTCAGCATCCCCCTGTGTATCTGATAGGCCGCTTCCTGCCTGTATTCCCGGGGGGTGACTATCCCCGTGCCCATCGGGTCCTTTGGATCGAGATAGGAATGCTCAGGCGCGTAGGGCGGCAGGAATCGGTCCGCCTCCTCCTGTTCCGCGAGTTCAACGGGCTCGACCGTGTGAGAGAGAATGAACCCATCGCTGCAAATCATCATGGGGAGGAGGACCCTCTTGTCCTCCGCAATCTTGTATCCTTGAAGAATCATATCGTGGACCTCTTGATTCGTCTCCACGTACATTTGGATCCAGCCGGCGTCCCTCTGGGGCATGGAATCGTTGTACTCGACCCAGATTCCGGCGGTACTGCCCACGCTCCGATTGACAACGGCCATGACTAAGGGAAGTCTGAGAGCCCCAGCACTGAAGAGGAGTTCGTGCATGAGGGCGAGACCCTGAGACGCGGTTGATGTGAAGGACCGCACACCGGCCGCCTCGGAAGCGACGATGGCGCTTATCGCGCTGTGCTCGCTCTCCACCTTGATGTACTCGCAGTCCATGATGCCGTCGTTTATGAACTTGGCGATGTGCTCCACCATCTGAGTCTGGGGCGTGATGGGATAGGCCGCTATGACCTCCACCCTGGCCTTCATGACGGCGTGAGCGGTGGCATAGTTGGCGGTGACGACACGCCTCATCCCTCCACCTCCCTCTCCATGGATATGGCATCTACGGGGCAGACCTCCGCGCATATGCCGTCGCCCTTGCAGTAGAAGTAATCTATCTTGACGGACTTCCTGTCCGGGAGTCTCTTGATGCAGCCATCCGGGCAGTGGAACCAGCATAGCATGCAGTATGTGCACTTCTGATCGTCCACAACGGGATGGAAGGTCCGCCAGGAACCAGTTTCGTTCTGAACGGTCGAACCCGGACCGAGCTTCCCGTACTCGGTCTCCTGTGGCTTAATCGCGCATCCGAAAGGGAGCTCGTTGACGTCCGGCAACCATTTCGTCTCGATAGGGAATTCCTTTCCTCCCCTGCACATGCCGACTTCAGTCCTTTCGAATCCTGCCTTCACCGCCTCGACGTTCCTCTTCGCAATGAGCTCTCCCAATCGTTCCCCGAAGACGTCCATGATTCCTTCCTCAAGGGACTTGATGCTCACCTCTTCGGAGGTCTTCGCGAACGCACCGAGCATGCAGCTGTTCGTAACGGGGTGGCCCAGGGTTTCGAGTGCGATTGTGGTCGCATCCACCGTTCCTACGCAAACCTGAGCGCTGAGCTGCACGTCCTCGGGCGCGCGGATGGAGTTCAGGACCGCTGCCCCCTCCTTCTTCAAGCCCTGACATATGTCTATCTTTGTCTTGGTGCGTCCTTCGAGGATCCCGCCACTCGGGATTTCCGTTACGTATTCCTCCATTCCCTTTGCCACGTCGACTAGACCTGCGAGCCATGGATCCAGAACAACGACATAATCTGGATGGTAGATGTGGGCCTTCGTAAGTATGCGTTCCTCCGCTATCCTGGCGAATGCTGCCACAGGTGCCCCCCTCCTCTCGGCTCCGAAATGGGGAAATGCCATCGCATACTTGCCTTCGTAGACAGCCGCGCTCGCAAGAGCCTGAGCCGCCAGAACGGCTCCCTGTCCTCCTCTGCCATGGATGATTATTTCCTTCATCTTCACACCACCGACGCAATGGAGCGAAAAGCGGATAGGTTGTATGCTGATAAACAATCGAGTCATATGAATCTTGGC
The DNA here is from genome assembly GCA_046759065.1 of Thermoplasmata archaeon. Classification (GTDB taxonomy): domain Archaea; phylum Thermoplasmatota; class Thermoplasmata; order RBG-16-68-12; family JAGMCJ01; genus JAGMCJ01. Next base: position 8,614 of record JBHIBK010000023.1, read on the forward strand.
ACCAGAACAGATTGCCCCCTTGGGACACAGGCATCGGCAATTGGAAAAATTATCACGAATGAAAATCAGAACGATGGCTTGAAAACCCGCTAGAGGTATGAAAAACGTAATAGCCGAATCGAGAGGAGAGCCTTTGCAAGCACAACGAAACAGGAAAGTACTCCTGAACGGGGTGTCCAAGAACAGCTTAGTAGATGTCAACAAGAACAGCAGAATCATATTCGAGGTGTTCGCAAAGGGTGAGTCCTATCGTCTGGAGACCATCCTAAGCGTCCTCGAATCGGATGGCTGGCTGCGCGATGGTGATGCGCTTCTCCTAACCGTTCCGAAGAATGCGCTTTCCCAGCCTCAGATGGTGAGGGCCGTTCACAATGCTGTGGAGAAGATTCAGTATCTATTGAATACGAGTCGGATAGACTACGAGATGAGGATTCTATCGGAAGACAAGATGGAAGTGGCGACAAGTGTATGCAAGGCCAAGATCGGTCTCGTTGGGGACACTGCGGTGGGAAAGACCAGCCTCGTAAGGAGATATGTTCTCGATCAGTTTGATGACAAGTACATCAGGACCATTGGAGCGAAGGTCTCAAAGAAGGAGGTCTACCTCAGTTTTCGCGATGACAAAGCCATGAGGGTAGACATGTCCATTTGGGATGTGATAGGGGATAGACACCTGGCAGAGTTGTACATGGAAAGGTATTACAGTGGCGTACAGGGAGTGCTGGCGGTCGTTGACATCACAAGAAAGAAAACGCTCGGCAGCGTTGAGGACTGGGTCTCTACTATCTCCCAAATAGTGGGAAATGTGCCTGTCCACTTGTTGGTCAACAAGGTCGACTTGGAGGATCAGTTCGCCATGGAGCAGGGAGAGGTGGCAGAGCTTTCCACGAGGATGAAATCCCCCTTCTTGTTCACAAGCGCGAAGACAGGGAAGAATGTTGAAAGCGCTTTCCTGGAACTCGCCAAGTCCATTGCGCTCACGAAAGGAGCGTCTCCAAAGCCCGTAGAGATAGCGCATTGATTGGCAGTCGGACTGCGTATGTGTCCGACAGTGCTTTTTCGAGTCTTCAACAGGAGCTGTGCCCTATGGCCTGGGTCGGACAGGCCTCCACGCAGGCGCAGCACTCGATGCATTCATCGATTCTTGGGGCGGTTGATTTGCCCTCCACCAACTCGTAAACCTCCGTCGGGCAGACATCGACGCATTCCCCTGCGCCTATGCATTTGTCGTTGTCGATTTCGATCGTGATTCCCAGTGATTCGCTCTCATATTTCCTGACGACCAAGATTCCACCCGATGTGAAGAAGGTGATTCGCATAATTATCGCTTTTCCTGCCTACACGGAACCGCCGAAGGTTGGCAAGGGGACGCTCCGACACCATCCATGCGAATGTTTATAGACGCCAAAGTTTTCCCCACCTCCGTTGGGGGTAGGAGAATGGATTTTGAGCCCACGGATGAGCAGAACTTGATGAGAAAGACTGTCCGGGACTTTGCTGAGAAGGAGATAAGGCCCGTCCGAGCGGAGTATGATGAGAGGGCCGAGTATCCGATCGATATTCTGAGGAAGCTCGGCGGGCTGGGCATAATGGGAATGGCAGTTCCACAAGAGTATGGTGGTTCTGGGGCGGATGTCATAAGTTATGCAATCGCAATCGAAGAGCTGTCCAGAGTGGATCCTTCGGTTGGAGTCGCGGTTTCGGTCCACAACTCCCTCGTATGCGATTCTATAGTGAAATTCGGAACCGAGGAGCAAAAGAAGGAGTGGCTTCCAGATCTCGCAAAGGGGAAGAAGATTGGTTGTTTCTGTCTTACGGAGCCGGATGCTGGATCGGATGCTGGATCTATCAAAGGAACCGCCAGACTGGATGGCGATGAATACATAGTCAACGCGAAGAAACAGTTCATCACCAATGCGGTTGGCGCCGACCTGTCATTGGTCTTCGTGATGACGGACAAGGAGAAAGCGTACAAGGGGATCAGCGGGTTCCTCGTTCCCACCGATGCCCCCGGATTCTCGAGGGGAAAGAAAGAGAAGAAGATGGGAATCCATGCGTCCGTCACGATGGAGATGCTGTACGAGGATTGCAGGATTCCGAGGGAGAACTTGCTCGGAGAAGCAGGAGAGGGGTTCAGGGTGGCCCTATGGGCGCTCGATGCGGGCAGAATTGGGATTGCCGCTCAGGCGGTTGGACTGGCGCAGGGCGCGCTGGACGAGGCGATTGCCTACTCGAAAGAGAGAGTGCAATTCGGCAAGCCGATAGCCTCCTTCCAGGCCATCCAGTGGAAGATGGCGGATATGGCGACGAAGATCGATGCCGCGCGCTTCCTGACGTACCGGGCGGCATACGTGAAGCAGAGGGGCGACAGATTCACCACGGAGGCGGCCATGGCCAAGCTGATGGCCTCGGATGTCGCCGTCAGTGTCAGCCGGGATGCGGTGCAGATCTTTGGCGGGTACGGCTACATGCGCGAGTATCCCGTTGAGCGGTACTACAGGGACGCCAAGATAACGGAGATCTATGAGGGGACAAGCGAGATCCAAAGGCTTGTGATTTCCAGGGCGCTTCTCAAGTAGGCTCTTTCGCGGCCCGCCTCTCCTTGATCTGACGGATTATCTCCGGGACCACATCAAAGAGGTCGCCAACGACCCCGAAATCGGCTATCCTGAATATGGCGGCTTCAGGATCGTTGTTGATGGCAACTATCCTGTCGGCCTCCTGCATCCCCGCCAAGTGCTGAACAGCTCCTGAGATTCCGACGGCCACGTAGAGCTTTGGTCTGACCGTCTTCCCGGTCTGTCCGACCTGCCTGTCCTTCGGGAGCCAGTGAAGATCAACGACCTTTCTCGAGCCGCCAACAGTTCCCCCGAGAAGTTCGGCTAGCTCCTGTAGGATACCGAACGTGTCCGACTTCCTCACGCCATGACCACCGGCAACAACCACCATCGCATTGGCAAGCCTGGTCTTTTCGCTCTCGATGTGCGCTATGAACCGGACCATCTTAGTGTCCACGTCTTCTTGACCGAGTTCAACGTCCTCCCGAATCATCTCTCCACCTCTGTTGGCGTCCCTTTCTGGCTTGGGGAAGACATTCGGACGGGCGGTCGCCATCTGAGGTCTGGTCTTCTTACACAATATGTGAGCCAGGCTCTTCCCTCCGAATGCGGGACGTATCATCACGAGATTCCTCTCTTCGTTGACTCGAAAGGCGGTGCAGTCCGCCGCCAGGCCGGTCTGAAGATGGACATAGAATCTACCGCCAAGTTCTCTTCCGTTCTTCGTGGCGGCAATAAGCAGAATCTCCGGTTTGTGCTTCCGCACGAGCTCGACCATCACCTTCGAGTAGGGTCTTGCGGCATAGTTCGCGAGTATGGGATGG
>JBHIBK010000024.1:0-11862 GCA_046759065.1 Thermoplasmata archaeon
GGTGTGCGCGGTTATGTTGGTGGGATTCTGGAGCACAACAGGTGTCGGCGGGACGTTTGATGGAAGGGTTGTGTCATTGACTTGATTCGAATCGTTCCAAAGACCGCCGGTATCGACTACCCTGACAGTGAAGTAGTAAGTGGAAGTCTCGTTCAATCCGGCCGCGGTCTGCCAAGTGATCAGTCTGTCCGTGACGGAGGCAATCCTCGTCCCAACAACGCCACTCGTCTCAGATTGGTAGAGGTCGTATGCTGCAAAGTCCGTGTCGTTGTTCTGGCTCCAGGATAGCCTCATTGAATGGTCTGTGACATTCGTTGGAGGATTGAGAACAACGGCTTCTGGGGGAACGTTGACCGCACCTCCTGAGTTGTTGACTGTGACACCTACGGATGTAACGTTCGAGAAGACCTGACCATCGAAGGACCTCGCGTAGATCAGATGAGGGCCGTTCGTGTAGAACGTCGTGTTCCAGGCGTAATCCCAGGACGTCGTTCCGTTTGCCGTGTTCCACGCCCCAGTATCAATCTTGACCTCAACATACTGGACCGTGCCATCAATATCATTGGCGATGCCTTGAACAGCATATTCCCCGGCGACCTCTTCTCCCGGTATCGGGCTGAGTATGCTTATGGTTGGCTTCTCATTCTGAGGAGTGGGAAGGACATCTATCGATTTTGTTGCCATATTGTTGCCGTTGAAGGCATCCGGTGGGGTGATGTCCGAGAGGACAACGTATATCGTGTGGTTTCCCGCCAGGTTCGTCGTGTCCCAGTTCACCTCGAAGTAAACGGAGTTCCCGATCAGCAGGTTGGAGATTGGTTGAGTCGATCCAATCTGGTCGCCGTACGCGGGGTCGTTGTCGTAGAATCTGAGACTCGCGGAGCTCACATTCAGCGAACCGGGGTTTCTGACGGTAACACCCACTTGGATCGTGTCACCCTCTGTCGGATTGGGATTGGAGAAAACGACGTCTGTATCCACAACGGAGAGGTCCGCCGTTGATACGGTCAGGGTATACGGAGAGCTCCCCGAGAGGGGCTTTGTCACTACGATGAGATGGCTCGCGTTTATGGATGGGACGAAGACGATGAACTCGTCCGCTCCCGCCATTCTCGTCACACTGCTGGCATCGAAATCCTCCTCTGACCGGTACTGGCCTCTCACGATGTAGAGGTCATAATCGTATCCTGTCGGAACATTCAGAGAGACATTGTAGCTCACACTCGCAGAGAGATTGACCTGGAATCCATCGACTATCTCAGTTGACGCGAAGGAGGCTGTACGCGGCGTCCCCACATCTATGTCCTCCATTCCGGTGGACGTGCCATTCTCCATCTCAAGATTGAGTTCATAACCGTAAGCGGGATGAGTGACCTTCGGATAGTACGTCGAAGCGGAAGGGAGGCCGTGACCGTCCATCGTGAGGAAGGCGACATCGTTGTCGGGATATGACTGGGTGTTTCCGAGTGAGGAGACGTAGTTCGGATTGTCGTACAGGTCGAGGTCGTAGGAGAAGGTCGAGTAATGAGATACTGACTTTATCGCTATGAGTCCGTAGTGGTCTGGAATCACTTCCATGGCGAGTTCCTCGGTCGACGCAGTGGTTGGGCCATAGATGAGATGGGTCGTTGCTCCAGAATCCTCGGGATAGGCATCGACTGTTACCGTATATGTTCCCGAACCAGAGAACTTGTTCACCGCCAAAATCAAGCATTGAGCGGATTCTGTGGTTGCCAGAATAAGACGTTCGTCCGCGCCCGCCAAGCTCGAGTTGCTCGCGACCGAGTCCGCGTCCGTCACGATAGAGCCACAGGCAGCGTATAGGTCGAAATCGGAACCGATGGGAACATTGAGGCTGACATCGTAAGTGAAGCCAGTTTGAAGCGGAATCTGATATGCGTCCAATAGCTCCCCAGATGTGAATGAGCCGCCGAGGGGAACACCAAAGGTCAAGTTCAGCACACCTGAAAGGCTGCCATTCTCGATTTCCAGGTGATAGGCATATCCCGGCACCATGTTATCGATCTTCGGATAGAAAGTCGTCGGGGCCCCGAGACGGTTTCCGTCAACGGCGATGAAGGAGAAATCGTAGTCTGGATAGGATTCGGTGTTCGCGAGCGATGAGATATAGTTTGGATTGTCGTAGAGGTCGAGAGCATATCCGTAGTTCGACATGTGAGACACGGACTTGACGCCTACCACCGCAAAGTGGGTTGTGTCAACATCCATCACGAGCTCTCTTGAGCTTGCGGTTCCCCAGCCTCGCACGAGGTAAGTCTGAGCGCCATCGTCCTCCTCGTAATAGTCGACACCAAGAAGATAGCTGGTTGCACCTCCCACGGGATTGGTCACGATGAGCGCGCAATAGCCCGTTCTGTTCGTTGCGAAGATGACCCTCTCATCCGCGCCCGCCGCTGGCGACACCGACCCGAAGGAGTAGTTGTCCGATGCCAAGTCCTGACATATCATAAAAAGATCGAAGTCATACCCGGCTGGGACGCTCAGCCAGGCATCATAAACGACATCCGCCTGCAAGAGTATTTGATATGCATCGAAAACCTCGTTCGAGGAGAAGTTGCCCGCTCGAACCGTCGCGGGAACGATGTCGGGGACCGCTCCCAGGCTACCATTCTCCATCTCTATGGCGAAGCTGTTGCCCTGGGTGGAGTGGCTCACTTGAGGGTAATATGTCGTGTTGGAACCCAAGAGATGACCATCTACTATGATGAAGGCGATGTCATTGTCCGGATAGGCCTCGCCATATGCGAACGGAGTCACGTAGTTCGGGTTGTCGTAAATCATGAGATACCACGGATCTGTTCCCTTATGCGTTATCGACCTGACACCGACGACTCCGATATGCTGCTGGTTGACCTCCATTGCGAACTCAGAGAATGATGCAGCATCTGACCCGAAGTAGAGATTGGTGGAGACGCCCTCATCCTCCGGGAGGGTGTCGATTGTTATGGTATATTCGGAGACGCCTTTGAAGGGATTCGTGACGACAATGATGCACCAACCGTTGCTCCTTGTTGCGAAGACAAGCCTCTCGGTCGCGATTCCCGACCTGGTGAGACTCCTTGCCGCATCCTCATCCGTCGCGATGTTCCCGCAAGCCGCATATAGGTCCAAGTCCGCCGAGGACGTAACGCTCATGGTGACGTCATACGTTACGCCTGTCTGCAGCTGAATCTGGAAGGCGTCGATGATCTCCGTCGAATTCATCACCGATGTTGTCGGAGAACTCATGCTCAGAATTGGCATGCCACTGATTGATCCGTTTTCCGTTTCCAGGATGTACTTGAACCCGCTCGTCTGATGCCTCACCCTGTAGTAGTAGGTCTGGTTCCCTGGGAGCTGGTGCCCATCGATGGCAATGAAGGCAACATCATCGTCAGGATATGACGTGGTCTGAGCCAGGCTTGTTGTGTAGGTCGGAGTGTCGTACAGGTCCAGATAGTAGGGATATGTGAGGGAATGAGTCACTGACTTGATGGCAACGATGCCGAAATTGTCTGTGTTGACGTCAAACGAGTACTGATCGTCACTTAATGTCGTGATCTCCTGTGCTTGATCGTCGTTGTTCTGCGGAAGCAGAGCCTCGTAGGCATTCACTCTTCCATAGCCGTAGTAGATATCCCACCCTGGATTGCCCAGGTCGACCGACGTGTTTCTGAGAATCAGTCGAACCTGCATGTTGGTGTATGATGGATATCTTGAGAACATCAGTGCCGCGACGCCCGAGACATGTGGAGTCGCCTGCGATGTTCCATCCATGTTTTGGTAATATGGACTTCCCGGACCTGGTGGTGTTTGCCTTCTGCAGGATATGATGCTGACACCTGGCGCCACGAGTTCAAGCTCGTTTCCGTAATTGGAGAAGCTCGCCCTAGTGTCACCTGAGTTGGTGGCTCCAACGGCAATCACAGTGTCGTATTTCGCAGGATATATTACTCCATTGGCTCCATTATTTCCAGAGGCCGCTACAAGAAGGGTGCCATTGTCCCAGGCGTTCTGGGCTTGATTCTTTACGCTGACGGGAGAGGACGAACCGCCAAGGCTCATCGAAATAACGTCTGCATCATTCTCATACGCATATTGAATTGCAGATGCTGTATCAAGCCAGTCTCCCTTACCGTTTCGGCCCAGCACCTTGAGGGCCATTATCTTCACTTGAGATAGACCCGCAATTCCCTTGGAATTGTTCATCACAGCCGCTACGATTCCAGAGACATGTGTACCATGATAGATGGATGCTGGGTTGTCATTGATATCCCTGTCATTGTTGTCCATGACGTATTTCGTGTCGTTGACGAAGTTCCAGCCGTATATATCGTCTATATAGCCATTACCATCGTCATCAAGATCGTCGAGGCCCCCGTCCTCGGATGGATTCCTCCACATATTTCCAGACAGGTCCTCGTGGAGATAATCCACACCCGTGTCAAGTATCGCAACAACGACGGAGCTGTTTCCTTTTGTGAGGTTCCAGGCATCCGGGGCCTTTATCTTCTTCGGGCCCCATTGACTACTCCAGTACGAATCGTTGGGAATGTAACTCATCTTGTAGAATCCGTTCGGAGAGATGTACTTAACAGAAGGGTCTCCTGCGACTCGGAACATAGTATTGTCCAAGTCGAATTCTGAGATTCTGAAGACAGCCTCTTTCAGATTTGGATACAATCGAAGGATCTCCAGTCCGTTTCTCGCAGCGAATTCCTCAATCATCGAGAAGTCAAAGTCCGCGGTGAAGTCCACAATGACTTGGTCTGCATAAGTTTCTTCCCGATTGTATTCAAGAAAGACCTTGGAGGCAACGTCTTCCATCTGCCCCTCATCCTGTGGCTCTGCATACGTTCCCAGAACAGTGGGGATAATGGATGCAATCAGGAGCAAGGCCGTAGTGGCTATTATTCTAGTGCATGGCATGTGGAGCCCCCATGTATGCTATGTAAGATTTCTCTCATACTACTTTAAACTTGTTTTGTGGATGTCGGGTGTGTGTCCGGAACAGTGCTGGGCCAGTCCTTCCGCAGAAACGCTTTATACGAGCTCGCTTCATTCGGACTCCGTGTTTGCCATTGGAATCGAAGGTACCGCTCATACTGTCGGTATCGGGATAGTGGACGAATCATGCAACATCCTCGCAAACAGATTTGCGGTTTATTCTCCGGTGAAAGGAGGAATCCACCCGAGGGAAGCCGCGAACTTCCACGCAGAGAAGATAGTTCCATTGGTGCGTGAAGCTCTTGACCTCTCATCCCTGGATTTCAAGGATTTGGATCTCGTGGCTTTCTCGCAAGGCCCCGGTCTCGGTCCCTGCCTTCGAACGGTCGCAACGGCGGCAAGGGCACTTTCCATATCGCTCGGGATTCCGATCATTGGCGTCAATCATTGCGTGGCGCATCTGGAGATTGGGCGAGAGACAACGGGATGCAGCGATCCTGTCCTCCTCTACGTTTCCGGTGGAAATACCCAAGTCATCGCATTCTCGATCGGGCGGTATAGGGTCTTCGGGGAAACCCTGGACATAGGTATAGGCAATCTTCTGGACAAATTCGGTCGTGAGATTGGTTTATCCTTCCCCTGCGGACCAGGAATGGAGGAGCTCGCAGCGCGTGGCGGGAAGCTTCTCGACCTTCCGTATTCAGTCATGGGGATGGATGTCGCGTTCTCTGGAATTCTGACGGCAGCCCTTCAGCTCCGCTCCGCAGGGGCCGTGGACGATGACCTCTGTTTTTCCCTCCAGGAAACAGCGTTCTCTATGCTTACAGAGGTTGCCGAACGAGCCATGGCGCATGTGGACAAGGACGAAATCCTCCTTGGCGGGGGGGTCGCACAGAACAAGAGGCTCCAGGAGATGATATCAAGGATGGCTCAGGACAGAGGCGCGGAGATGTTCGTTCCCGAAGGCCAACTCTGCGTCGACAATGGCGCCATGATGGCCTGGACAGGTCTACGCATGCATGACTCGGGCATGAGAATGAGCATTCCTGAAACAGTCATAAGACAGAGGTTCCGAACCGATGAAGTCGATGTGACATGGTTTCACAAGTAGTCGGCGAATACCTCTGTGCCGCTACCCTTTCTGACCTCCACGCCCATTTCTCTGAGTACGCTCTCAGCTGCACCGAACGTGCAAAGAAGATCTGTCATAGTGCAGAAGCCCATCGTGCCAATCCTGAAGATTTCGCCTTCTATGAGCGCTTGGCCACCGGCAACGACAACGCCATGCTTCTCTCTCAAGGTGCTCCTGAACATCTGGTCCTCGATTCCTGGCGGGTATCTGATGGCCGTGACCGTGTCCGATGCGTATTCCGAGTCGGGGAAGAGTTCTAATCCCAGGGATTCGATTGCAGCTCTAGCGGCCTCCGCAAGCCTGTGTACTCTTTCCAGTCTGTTCTCAAGCCCTTCCTCCTTCAGGAGAAGAAGAGATTCTCTAAGCGCCAAGAAGAGCGGGATAGCAGGGGTCCAGGGCGTCTGGCTATCCTCTTCGATTCTATCCACATGCTTCTTCAGATTCAGATAGTAGGGCACATCCTCATGAAGGCTCTCGTATGCTTCATCTGAGAGATATACGATTGAAAGACCTGCGGGCGCTGCGAGACATTTCTGTGAGCCAACAACTGCGACATCAACGCCCCACTCATCCGGCTTGAATGGCAAACCCCCGGCCGATGTGATGACGTCTGCGATGACCATCGCTCCACCATCCTTTGCCACTTTGGCAATCTCCTCTAGTTGGTTTGTCATTCCCGTCGAGGTCTCGTTGTGGCAGATGGTCACCGCTTTGAACTCGTCCCCTTCCAGAGCGCTTCCAATCGCGTCAAGGTTGAATGGCTTTCCCCATTCCGACTTGATAATGGAGGAACCAGCATACACTTCACAAACCTCGTGGAACCTTTCGCCGAACTTGCCGTTGTCGAGATTCAGGATCTTGTCCCCGTTCCGGAATAGGTTGCTGATCGCGGCATCCAAGCCTGCCGTGCCCGAAGCCGAAACCACGCAGACATGTTTGTCAGTTCGGAACAAGTATCTGCTTAGGTCCCTGATTTCTCCGATGACCTTCGTGAACTCCGCTCCTCTATGCGAAACATAGGGGGCAGTCATTGCTTGAAGAACTCTGGGGTGCATCTTTACGGGCCCAGCAAGCATGAAAATAGTGTCTTTTGGGGTCATGCGACTACTGCATATCGATACGCCATATAAAACAATCGTAGCGGCTCAGTCTTCTTGTCCACGGGTTTTCATTTGAGTATATTTATATAGTACCAATATGATGCACTGTCGGACGGTCGTAAGTCAAAGAAGGTCTAACAGACATCTGGGCAAGCCGGGGCGATACAGTGAAAAAAGAGACCGAGAAAGTGACCATCAGGATCCCCAAACGTTACGTCGACGCTCTGGAATTCCTGGTGGAAGCCGACGACTTCCCGTCGAAGTCAGAAGCAATACGGATCGCCATAAGAGACCTCGTATATGAGAGGGTCGAACTGGTGTCCCAAAAGCTGAAGAAGATTCAAGAAGCGGAAACATCGATTAACGAAATCAGAGAACTCCGAAAGGAATACCTCAAACGCTAGCCTTGTGACGATTACCAGGGATGGGACAGTCCTACTGGCGGTAGGACCATCCTTATCACTTCACGCTTACCTCCCCCCCTTTTTTTATTTTTTCGATGGAGAAGTCGACTAAGCTTTATGTACCGCCTGCAGATTGGGTAGTTGGATGTTGAAGGAGGTAGCAATGGTTTCTGTCGTCCTGGCACTCCTGCTCCTGAACATAATTACCCCAACCCTGATCGGGGGTCCGGAATCAGACATAGCCACGATTCCAATGTTGTTGCTCGATGCAAACATCGAGGAGATGCAAATCTATGTGAAAGGTGCACTTTCGGACAACCGGTACACAATGATATCAATACTGGTTCGAGGGGAGGACAACGAATCCTATGTGAGGTTCACCACCGAGAATGAGACCTACGTGACTAAGCAGAGGGTCCTGTTCAATGATACCAGTCAGATGCGCATAGATGTCACCGCATTCGTCGGGGAAGACGAGTGGTGGCTCAACTGCACCGCCAGGCCGGAGAAACTAGAAGACGATACTATCGCATTGTGGATCTCCTCAGAAGGTGAGGACGGCTTTTGGGGAGTCGAGGAGCTTGAGGACAGTCCTTTCAGACAGCGGCTTTTCTTGAGGAGGGGATGACCATCAGGATTGGTAAGTGGACGCTACTCTGGGTGACCATCGTCCTGATTCTCATCGTCGTTCTAGTTGGACAGATGACGGGTGTCATAACCTTTGGGGACATCATCGCCAACTTCTTCCTCTTCTTGGTCGTCCTGGTAATCATCGCGATTCTTGCCGTCATAGGCGCGATGTTCGTCGGGGTCTTCATCAGTCACAGAATCTTCTCCATGAAAGCGTTTACGCCGTTCGAGGAGGAGATGCTCCGGATGAGGGAGGAAGTGACGGAGATCAAGGATGTTCTGGAGAGAATCGAGCAGAAGGTGAACGCCTCCGACGAGAAGGACCCCTAGGTGAGCTTCTCTGGACAGACGCTCCTCCGCGAGCACCTGACACATTTCATCTTTCTTGAGTGGTTTCTGTGAGCAACACCTGTTCTCCTGGCTTCCCTCATGTCCTCCAGTTTGCTCAGCACCAGTCGCTTTAGATCGGGAGTGAAATCTATCTCGTGCTCCACATCGCCGTACTTCAGAATGCCGTATGGGGGCGGCTTTCCATATTCTTCCTCAAGGAGAACACAATAGGCAGCGGTCTGCAAGATGTGAGAGAAGAGAGGGCCTCTAGGTGTCCTTCCAGTCTTGATCTCGACTGGAATGTGATACTCCCCCTCGAGCACAACGTAGTCGGGTCTGCCCCTCAGCCCGTGCATTCCCGATTCAAACATCTTGGGCCTGATCCGCTCATCATCAATGAACTCTATGTCTCCCTCCCTCACTTCATGCGCTTCTCTCTTAGCTCTCGCCAACTCGATATGTTTGAGCGCCCTGTAGAGGAAGAAGGACGCCCCTATGAGCCAGCTCAGGGCCATAATCTGAAGAACCTGACTCAGGAGCACATTCTGATATATGGCAAGGGAGACAGAATAGACGGCTATGACCGTCGCAATCATCGCGAAGATTAGAACGACCCTCTCTGATAAGAATCGGTCCTCACTTGTGGCGAGGGTTTCCGCCTTGTATAGGAAGTAAGAGGCGGCCAACAGCCAAATCAGAGAGATAGCGACGAGGATCTCGCCGACGTTCTGCTCTCTTTGGAGGATCGTCACCCCAAGAAAGGAAATGAATGTGGCGGAAATGGCGAAGTAAAGAACAGCCGTCTCCGACTCTTTAGCCCTCCCTTCTCTCCTCCTTATCTTTGTGATTTCGGCTGCAATCTCGGCATGCTTCTTCTCCCCTTCCGAGAGGTCCTCCTCCGCGGCGCTGTTCTCACTCAGCCACCAGCTCAGAGGGCAATATCCAAACTTCTCGAGCTCGCTTGCCGAGAAGGCCTTAGAGTCTTCCACGGGAATTCATTTGTAGCATCCTTATATATCTTTTGTGCGCCTTCTCCTGATTTGATAGAACAAAGCCGCCGGCGCAATCGCCGAGACCAGCACGAGCAGGATGAGATATTCACCCTCCAATCGAGAGTCCTTCTGTTTCACGACTATCGTGAGGGTGGTCACGTTTGAATTTCCCCATCCATCCTTGACTTCCAGTCGAATCAGGAAAGTTCCTAGAGTGTCAAAGGATATAGTGATTGCCGAGTCGTTCGAATCCTCGAGGCCATCGGCGTCAATGTCCCATGAGAAGTGAGCTAACCCTGAGTCGTCGAAGGAACCCAAGGCGCTGAGCATGATAGTTTCCCCCACTGTCGTGATTTGGTCGCCCTCTATCCTGGCGATCGGGGGCGTGACGTCATCCTTCCAGTCATGTAGGAAGATCTGTTCGAAATAGGCACCGATTTTCTCGTTTCGAATGATCACACCAACCTCCCTGTTCCTGGCAAAGGAGTTGTAGTTCCAATTCAAGCTGGATATGAGGACCCGATTTCCATCAACGACCACTCCTTTGTTGTGAAGCTTCAGGAGACCATGGGCCTCGAGATTCATCAGTTTGGCGCTTATGGTGATACGACCGCTCGATTCTAGTGAATTCAGGAAATCCACAGTATCATCGTTGTCATTGGTGTCTTCCCGGAGAACGTTGTACCAGGTCGGGTCGAGCAGGACCTTCACCTCACAACCTCTTTCAGCAGCATCGATCAACCCATTCAGAAATGGATTGGTAATGATCCCCCCGCTCACTTTCCAGGTCCTTCGAAGATAGAATTGCTCAACGTAAATCCTCTCCTCTGCTGAGCCAATCAACTCCAAGATGGTTTCTTCGTTCATCGCGTTGTCCGGTCCGACCACAGCCACTACCTCAACATCATCGGTAACCTTCAGCTCGTCAGCAAAGAGGAGCTCGTGTCCTTGGAAGGGCTCCTCATCTTTGAAAGAAATGAGCCGCTCAACGGCATAGTCGAATGCTAGGCTATCCCTCCGGAGCGGATTCCAATCCTCGTAGAAGACTCTCGCGAAGTATGCCGCGAGGGGTTCATCCTCAATCACGACACCCCACCCCCTGTTGCCGGCTCCATCCTCTGGATATCCATTGTCCCCCCAATTCTCGGAGGAAATCATCAGGGTTGTGTTGTCGATGACGACGTACTTGGCATGATTGTACACATACCTCTTGAATATGTCATCCTCGGGCATGTCCATCAGGAATCTCACACGGGCACCCGCTGAGGTCAGGTTCTCAAGAAGCCAGAGCTCCTTGCTGTTGACCCCGCCGACCGGTTGACCCTCAATGAGGATTCTCACATCAACGTCCCTCGTAACGGCCCGAACCAGTTCATCGCTCAAAGCCCTGCTCGTAAACTGATACGCATTCAGTAGTATGCTCCCAGATGCCCTTCCAATCTGTTCTTTGACCACGCCCAATGAAATGCTTGGAGAATAGAAGGATATCACGGGGCCGCTAACAGTGAACGATACTGGCTTGAAATCCGATTGACCCATTCCGAAATCCCTCAAGCTCTCCCAATCATGAGAAGCATTGGTGTCCACGAATGCCCCGTTGACCTGCAATCTCTTAGCTATCGCGCCTTTCCTGACAGTAGCCGCGGGTTCCCCCTGCCATCCGAGTAGCGAGGCCTCAGAGTTCCCCCAAGCAAAGGCATCCACTTCCCTGCCATATGGCGTCAAGAGCGCGACCTCATCCCCCTCGTTTCTGAGGGCCAGTTTGCCGCCATAAGAGGTCATTCGACCAGCATTGCCGTAGCTGTATGTGAAGTCGGCCTCTTTGAGCAAATCCTCAAAGTAGGAGGTGGAGTTGTACGTCACGCAAAGTGTCTGTCCCAAACCAATGGAACTTCTCTCGGGAAAGGTTATCTCTCCTTCTAGGTCCGTTACGATCCATCCTGTCAGATTGACAACCCAGTTCCCGCGATTGTATATGCAGAAGTACTCGTTGTCCCTCAGGTTGTTGTAGTGGACCTCAGTAAGGAGAATCCCGTCCTCCCCTGGCTGGGAGTCGCCATTGGATGCGCCCGGGGTGGAAGGCAATGGGAACCAGTCTTTTGGTTCGCCGACGACCTTTCCATTTGGAAACAATGCGAGAGACTGGTTCTCTCTGGCGGCCAAATCCCTACCCTCCCAGTGAATGCCAAGGGGGGGATAGTCAACGGAACTGTCCGGACCGTATGCGAAAAAATCGTGGGCAATCCCGCCACTATCCAGTAGGAGTTCATCGCCATTGTTGTTGAGTATGGGTTGAGAGAAATTCATATGCAGCGTGATTCTACCGT
>JBHIBK010000025.1:0-11846 GCA_046759065.1 Thermoplasmata archaeon
GCTGCGAGGGAATTTGAGAGGGCGGGCGGAACGCACCTGATCATCGCTCATCTTCCACACACGGAGCGCGGGGTGGAGAAGGACCACAGACCAGCTTTTGAATTGACTCTTTCGCTGGCGGAGAAAGTGAGGAGAGGGACAGGGCTGAAGGTTTTTGTCACGGTCGGGCCCTATCCTGTCGAGCTACTTCGACTTGCCGATCACATGCCTTTATCCGACGCTGTGGATATCATGAAAAGGGGGATGGATACCGCCGCGAAGCTGGTCGAAGAAGGAAAGGTGATAGCGATAGGAGAAATCGGCAGGCCTCATTTCCCAGTCGACTCGCAGATATTGGAGGCTTCGAACGAAATCCTGCGATGTGGAATGAAGCTCGCCTCAGAAGTCGAATGTCCTGTGGTCCTGCATACTGAAAGCGCCACGCCAAAGGTGTTCAAGGAGCTAGCCCTTATGGCGGACAGGTCTGGGTTGAAGCGGGACAAGGTTGTCAAGCACTTCTCCACCCCCATTGTCGATACGGAGAGGAACTGCGGCCTATTCCCCTCCATCGTTTCAAGTCGCAGGAACATCACGGAAGCCATCTCGCAGGGGAACAGATTCCTGATGGAAACGGATTACCTGGACGATCTCAAGAGGCCGGGTGCGGTTCTGGGCCCCGCCACGGTCGCGAAGAGGACGAAGGCCTTCCTCGCGGATGGGACCTTCACCGAGGAGGATCTTCTCAAGATTCACAAGGACAATCCGGAACAGATCTACGGTGTGCGTTTTGACTAGTAGGTGACCTCGAAGGAAGAGAACTCTCCCTTGCAGTCCTCCCAGTCGACCTCGGCCTCGGTGACCTTGGCATAGGGCTGGGATGTCTTGCACCACTCGATGATTCTCTCAATCGCATCACGAGGACCCTCGAATACGGACTCCACCGTACCATCTGGAAGATTTTTCACCCACCCCACAAGACCTAGATCTCTAGCTTTTCCCTCGGTATTGGCCCGGAAAAACACACCCTGAACCCTGCCGCGAAAGATGACGTGAGCTCTCATGTTCATAAACTATCGCCCTTCTAGCCCTCAATCGCTTCCATTTACTAAAAGCTTTTAATGAGCGCAAACCTTACTCATGGGAGCGCCATGAAAGACGCGGACATCAATGACCTCAAGGCCAAAGACGTTATGTCAAGTGAGCTAGTCGTGGCCTCCCCCGACGACGGTCTTTCGGAGGTCCTCGGCAAGATGAAGAAGCACGACGTTCACGAGGTTCCGGTCGTCGCGAAAAGGAAGCTCGTCGGAATCGTCAGCTACAACACGCTCACTAAGCGAAGAAGTCTCCCGCTCAGCACGAAGATAGAGAGGATAATGGTTGCCCCGCCAAGAATCAAGGAAACGGATTCCGTCCCGGAGGTCGCAGAGATGATGATGTCAACAGGATTCAGGGCGATACCGGTCACATCGAGGAAGAAGCTCCTCGGAATCATCTCGAGAACTGACCTCGTAGAATCGATAAGGGGGATGGACATCCTATCCGACGTGACCGTGAGCAGCATGATGTCCCACTCACCGCAATGCGTCCTGGAGACACACACGGTACAGTATGCCCGCTCCTTGATGAAGGACCTCGATGAGAGATCGGTTCCAGTCTGTGAGAGCAGCGGACACCTCGTCGGAGTAGTCGGCATAAGAGACGTTGTGGACTATTTCGCGCGAAAGAAGGAGAGTGAAACAAGGGGTGATTTCGTCG
This sequence comes from Thermoplasmata archaeon, assembly GCA_046759065.1. Lineage (GTDB taxonomy): Archaea > Thermoplasmatota > Thermoplasmata > RBG-16-68-12 > JAGMCJ01 > JAGMCJ01. The sequence continues at coordinate 1,735 of JBHIBK010000025.1, forward strand.
GCGAGAAGGAGGCTCTCGAGCTCGAGGTCCGCAGTTTGATGAGGACCCCTCCTGTGACGGTCCCACCGGATGCAAAGCTGTCCGAGGCGATCGACCTGATGATAGAGAAGGACATATCGAGCATATTGGTGACAGAGGACAGTGAGCCCGTGGGCATAGTCACCCAGGTGGACATCATTGAATTCATCGCTTCCTTCGCAAGAACGGAGGAGGTGTTCGTCCAAATCACAGGACTCGAGGAGGAACCTGAGGTCTATGATGTCATGCATGAGCGCATTCAGAAGTCGATAGACAGGATCGGTCACATCCTCACACCCAAGATCCTCAACATCCATGTCGCCCAACATCATTCGAAAGGAGACACGAGCAAGTACACGATGAGGGCAAGACTCGCGACCAATAGGGGCCTGTTCTACGCACGGCACTTCGATTGGAACATACACAAGACGTTGGACGGTCTGATGGACCAGGTCGAGGATTTCGTGAAAGAGGACAAAGAGAGACGGTTGGATGCGAGGAAGCACTCCCGCAGAGCGTAAGGACAATACGTAAATAATCTCAGGTCAATTACCGAACGGATGGCAGATTGGCTGAACTTCGATGTTGTGAGCATTGTTCTGTTCATCGTCACCATACTCATCGTAATGCTCTTTCTCTACATTGCGACCAGAATCGTGACCAGGGAAGAGGTTCTGACTGCGGACTATGCTCTCAGACTGCTTATTACGGCCGTCTTGGCGGTTGTAATCGTACCCATTCTCGCTGGACTGGCAGGAGACCCCGTCCTCGGAATCCTCGTTGCCTTCCTCGCCCTCATGATCGTAGTCAGATACCTGATCATCTCGGAAGCTAGCCTGGGTGACGAATGGCTGGAATCCTTCATAGTCACCTTCCTGATAATCCTGTTCGTGTATCTCTTCAACGTGGTTCTCAAGGATGTCCTGGACATAAGCCCCTTCATAGACATCGTGTGATGCGATGACCCGTTTCAGACTCGTTGCTGGAGACATGGCCCTTGAGGGCTCTTTCACTGATGAGAATCCCCGGACTGTTCAGGTCATACTCAATTCCCTGCCGATCGAGGGCAGTGCGATGAGATGGGGAGAGGAGGTCTACTTCAGCACAGACATCGAAATCCCCGAAGAGAACGGGCGCCAGGATATGGAGATAGGAGAAGTTGCTTTCTGGCCCGCCGGAAAGGCGATAGCCGTTTTCTTTGGAAGAACGCCCGCCAGCGTCTCAGACCAGCCAAGAGCTTTCGAAAACGTCAACGTCTTCGGCAAACTGGAGGGTGATGCCAGCGTGCTCGATGAGGTGAAGAACGGGGACCGCATCCTCGTGCAGGCGATGTGAACTCGGACCAAAACGACTCGATCAAGAATCCTGGGAGTTGCATCCGTCAACTGCAACAAGCCCGAATTCTGAGTTCATGTAGGAATCGTTGTCCTCGAATCACGGTCCGTTCGTAGAAAAGCTTATCATTTGCCAATACGATAGGCGAATGGGGTACTGGGGGAGTGGCATGAAGAGAAAGATCATCTCCGTGTGTGTCCTTTGTATGCTTCTATCCTCGATGATAGTCGTTGCAGACTCGGCAAGAGAGTCCGATGTGACAGGGATGAGTCCGCCCGTTCCGAACGTAGTCAAGATCTGGGAGGCGCACGCAAAAGGATGGGTGAATATCACTTCGCCAAACGATCCGATTATCTTCAGAGTGAACAATTCTGCCAGTGTCAAAGTCAACATAGACGAGATGCCCATGCTCTTGAGTCCTCATCCACTGCAGGGAGGCGGCGGAACGATCCAAACGACCCAGGACGGAGCCTTGACAACTACGATCATACCCGCCAATTCAATCGTCGACTTCTACTACGGTGAGTACACTTTGCCGGGTTGGATTTACGATGGTGAAAAGCCGTGGTGGTGCACGGAGGCCCACCAATACACTCAGTCCGGCGCTACGATACTGCTCGGCGGAGAGGTAATGCCAACTGTACTTCAAGACCTCGTGGAGGTTCCGGACGTGCAAACGAATTATAGGGTCTGGGACCACCTCTATGCCCATCCGACACTCGTCGTGGGAAAGACCCCGCTTTGGAAGGAAATCCCTGATGCCAGCAATGTGCATGTCGATATCACTGTTGCAGTCACCAACATCGCCGTCTACATCAACAACGGAAGCTATATCCCTCATGCTAGGAATTCGCTGATCGAAGAGATTGTTCCGAAGGGTTACTCCATAGATCCTGGGTCAATAAGCCCCACACCAGATGTCGTCATTGGCAATCCAGACGGCACGAAAACGATCAGTTGGACGGTGGACGTGGACGCTGCGGATGTTACCGGACACGATACTAAGTATCCCAGTCCCTATGACACGGTGTTCCTGACCTACACACTTATCACTCCCAAACTGGTAGTTGGACGATACTTCTTGGAAAGATCATATGCCGATGTTGACCGCGATGGACAAAGGGACTCGCATTCAGCGAAGCCGCTGCTTGAGGTCTACAAGGTCAACCTACCGCCCATTCCCGATGCGGGCGGCCCATATGAGGTGGATGAGGGATCAGACATCGTCCTCGATGCAAGCGGGTCCGCCGACCCCAATGGCGACCTGATGCAGTTCCGTTGGGATCTCGATGATGATGGTGTTTGGGATACGGGCTGGTCCTTTGTTCCCACGTATCTGTTGACATGTCCGGACGGTCCCTATGAGACGAATATCACTGTGGGGGTTACGGATGGCGAGATGAACGCTACCGAAACGACGCACTACCTGTGCCGCAATGTCCCGCCGACCATAAACAGCATAACGGTTCAACCAACATTCACACGAAGGGTTGGGGCTATGTCGCCTCTCACCCTAAACGAAGGGCAGGCTTTCACGGTCTTGGCGACCTTCTATGACCCAGGTTGGCTTGACACGCACACGGCCCTCATCGACTGGAGAGACGGTCAGACAACTGCACCCACAATCATCGAAGAGAACGAGAGACCCTATGCCACGGGGAACTTCACCGATTCGCACATCTACGGCGATGATTTCAACCTCGGATTCCAGGTCACTGTTGTCGATGATGACGGTGACGCGGGTGTGGTGGACGCACCTTTGGAGGTGCTGAATCTCGACCCGTTAGTCGAGGATTTCACGTACTCGGTCGCGATACTAGAACCTAGGACCCAGGGTTACTGGAGGCATCAGTGCACAGTCGAGCAGCCCTATGGGGACCACACTGGAATCAAGCAGGAATGGGTCGATGCCATCGCAGCTCAGTCAGACATCTTCGACCAGATAGGGACGGAGGAGGAGGTCTGTGCCGTGCTTGAATGGTCATCGGGGGAGGAGATGTCATACAGAGCCCAGGGTCAGCTCATGGCTCTTTGGCTGAACACCGTATCGGGGAAGCTGAACTTCACGACCAGGGTCAAGCTCCCGGGTCAGAACGAAACGACCCTCGGAGCCATCCTTGCTTGGGCGGAGAACGTCATTCTCAGTTCGACCGTCAAGAGTGAATTGGAGGAGGCGAAAGATGCCTGCGACGCAATCAACAATGGGATGTACATTGCCATTGGTGAGATCCTCCTATCCGTGGATGTCCAGGATCCGGGCAGCGACGACATCATACTTTCCGTTGATTGGGGCGATGGTTCGAGTAGCGTCGAGACATATTACAACGATGGCTTGGCGCCCGACCCGCCAAATAGCCCGTGGGGCAACTATCCCTTTGATGCTTCCATCATGACTCGTCATTCCTACTGGGCCGAGGGTTCGTACAACCTCGTCATTGAAGTCTCTGATGATGACGGCGGTAAGACGCTCATCACGATCGTGATAGACATCTATGCGCCGTGAGTCTCCAAACCAGCGTTAGGTTTTTAACGAGTGTAGCCAATTGGATTACGGAAGCTTATGGTGAAGAGGGGCGAGTGGCTCACAGGTAATGCTTTGACCGCAAAGGAGAAGATATTGCTCCATCTGTGGGAGACGCCCCAGCCGAGAGATCTCCTTGATGTGCCTTTTGGACTTACCCAGGAAGGGATTGCGATGGCCACGGGCATCAGAGTCAATCACGTGTCAAGGGCTATCTCTCAACTGAAGAAAGAGGAGCTGGTCACCGAGACTATGGGAAGAGCAAGAGGACAGTTGAGAAAGAGAAAGGTCTACAGCTACACTGAGGATGGATACGGTCTCGCAGAGCACGTGAAGGAGGAGATTCTGAAAAAGAAGATGAGGATAATGAAGAGCGACAGGTCCATCGTGGAAACATCTCTCGAGGACGCTGAGAAGCATGTTGGCGTGCGTCATCCGCTCACAGAGATAGTTGCCAAGATGGATGAGGACGGGATTCTGGATATCGGTGAACTGGAGGCCAAGCCCCTTGAGAAGAGAGAGGTGTTCGTTTCCTTTGCGGAAGGATTGACTCTTCCAGAACCATTCTATGGCAGGAAGAAGGAGAGAAAGAACATCTGGGACTGGATCAAGACCACGGATGGCAAGATATTGGCCATACGGGGTGCCGAGGGGATGGGCAAGTCATCGCTTGCCGCTCACGTCTTCTCTGAATTTGGGAATCTGGCCAATCTGTTCTGGTATTCGTTCAGGCAGTGGGACACTCCGGAAACGCTCTTGGGTGCTTTTTCCTCCTTCTTTGGTCAACAGGGAAAGCCGGGCTTGAGCGAGTATCTGGAAGGCCCGAAGATCAGGGATCCTAGAGGTGTCCTCGGCGCACTCGCTACTAGACTGAAAGATGCTCCTACCATTCTCTTCTTTGACGACCTGACCCAGATGTCCTCCGAGCTCGAGACAGTTTTCTATCATGTCCTGGAGATTGTTGAGAGGAGCCTGCATGCCAAGGCGATACTCATTTCCAAGAATGGAGACATCCCGAGGGAGAGGGAACTGCTCGCAAGGGGTGTGCTCTCCGAGGTCATTCTCGAGGGGCTCGACAAGAGGAGCTGCAGAAGGCTACTTTCCAGGAAGGTCGAGAAGAAGGAGTTCGAGAGGATTTTCAGGCTGACGGAGGGGCATCCGCTCTCCTTCAAGCTGCTGTCGACGAAGGGGCTGGAAAGGAAGAGAGACTACACGCCTGAGGAGCTCGCCGTAATAAGGTACATGAAGCTCTTCGAGGAGCCCTAAATCACCTGGGAAACCTGAAAGCGGTCCTTCTTGTATTCGAGTGTGAAGAACCCGGTATTGTGATTCACTCCTCTCAGCTTCACCATTCTAATCCTTCTGTAGACATCGATATCACCGACCTTTTCCATGAGCAAGTGTATTAGCCCATCGGCGAGGAAGTCCTCATCGTGAACCTTGCCAACCTCAGGGGAAGTCTCTGTAATGACGAATGCAGTCAGACCGAGGTCCCTGAGCCACTCAAAGAAATGGAAGAGCTGTATCCTCCTATCCTTGAGTCTCGAGATTATCTCCAAGATGGGAAGGGAATCGACTGTCAGGAGTTCGAAGCTCTCCGACTCCTTCAGGTCCTCGAGTATCTTCTTCATAACATCCAACCAGGGGCGCTCAGTCTCCTTGCCGAACCTCGGCCGTCCCTTGAATTCGTCTATGCCTTTTCTAATGCGGGACAGGTCCTGAACTCTGAGTGAATCGCTCACCAACTTGGGATCCATGTTGAGTCTTGCCATCTGAAACTCCAAGCTTCGTCTGCTCTGCTCGAGTGTGAAGTACATACCACGAACCTTCTTCCTGGTGGCGTTGTGAAAGAGGATACTGTATGCCAAGCTGGACTTCATGGTTCCCGGAGGGCCTGCAAGGAGAACAACATGACCTTTGGGTATGCCCCCTTCGATCTCCTCGTCGAGACCTTTCACAAAGGTCCTATAGACTTTCATGCCTTCCATTAGATAAATGAAAGCGAATATTAAATCCTTCACTCCAAGACTTCCAAGTCGCGGGTGAGAAGCGCTCTCTTTGATTCCTCCACAGCGACGAGGTTGAAGGGTATGAGGAGCTTGGACCCCTTGACTGATATGGTATCTCCAAGGTTCTGAACGAACTTGATGACCTTCGAGAAGTCGTTCTGGACAATCAGATATTCCAGGCCATCAAGCATCACTACGGTTTCCTTACCTTCTTCTTTCTGAATGAACCTCTGCACCTCAAGGATAATCGCACCTAGATTTGTGGGATTGATGTTCGCCCTCTTGGTGTCGCGGGAAAGCCACAGGATGGGCGCTTCTTCGATCCCATATGTCTCCGCCACCTCACCGGGAAATGTCCTCGAAATGCACATACCGCTCGCTCCCTTCTTAATCGCATCCGAGAACATCCTGAAAGCCCGATCGGGCTTCTCCCCGGCGACAAGATAGCTGGCCCCATCCCTAAGAGTGACGTCTGGACCTTTCGGGGGCTCTTTGGGCGGAGCGGGCTCCTCCTTTTCCTTCCTTCGGGCCAGGAAAAAGGCGGCAACGAGGACTGCTGCGACGATGAGGATTATCAAGAGGATGAAGGGATCGAGAATCGTCTCCCAGATCTCAGAGCTGATCTTCACTGCGAGGAAAACCTCGAGACGCGATGTGGACATATCCACCGTTCTCTCGCCTCCCGAGATTTCGAAACCGTGCTTCCTGATCTTCACCGTGATGTTGTGCTTAGTTGCATTGTTGAAGCCGTCGAAGCTCCTGTCAACCACCGGTATCCATCCGATTCTGCCATTCGAAGGTGTCCGTGAAGTGAAGTAGATCTGTCCGTCATCCAAAACTTCCACAGAGGCGTCTGAGATTGGATTGTTGGTGGCTTCGTCCATGACCTGGACATCCAGGAAGTACTTCACGATGAGCTGTGAGGCGGGAAGCACCTGAACCTTGCTGTCATTCAGAGTGCAGTTGAGCGCTACGATTGTGCTTCCACCATCCAGGAAGAAATCACTCACCCCAGAGTCCTCGATGCTCGTGTTAACCAGGTCCCCTTGTGCATCGTTTGCCCTTACAGAATTGTCGTTCAGGATGAGATGGCTCTCCTCAACATAGAAGGAGGAGGAGTAGGCATCGATGGCGTACCAGTTGTCCTCGATGACCGAGTATCCCAAGTCTGCAGATGACAGGGACTGCAGTCTAACTGCGCTACCGCTGGAGGAAGAGATGTTCAAGAATGAGGCAGAGAAAGTGCTGTTGAACGCGTAGACCCCGAAGGATGTTGCATTGAAAATCGTATCCCCATAAAGGGTGGCATTGGAATTCCAGAGCGCAAAGCCCATCGAGGCGTTGGAGATGCTGTTGAATCTGGTCGCAAGGTCAGAGTCCGAGGCGGATATCGCCTTCCCCAAATCGTTGAAGAGGTTGAATTCGACACTCAGACTCGTGTTGTCAAGCTGAACCCCAGCCATGCTCGTGTTCTCGAACAAGCATCGTTCGATGGTGGGTCGCGAAGAGGACGCAAGAAGACCGATTGTTGCATAGGTGATGTGTGAGTAGGAAATGCTGCTGGAATTGCCACTTGAGGGATTGACTATGATTCCATCCCAGTAGCCCCTTGGCGGGAAGAAACCGTAGGCTGTGATGTTTATGGGCGAGTTCAATGTGCCCTGTGAGATCAGGGTGCCGTTGACAGTCATGTGCGTATCTTCGCAGAACCTCACCGTAACGCCTGGTTCAATGGTGAGCGTTGCCCCTGCCTCGACTGTGATGTTGTCGCAAACACCATATGGCCCGCTGGTGATATCCCAGACCTCATCTACCATGACGCTGGAATTGTGCCAGGTTTTCACTCTGGTCGGGAAGACTATGAAACTGACGGCCTTGGAAATTGGCTCATCTCCCGTGTAGTTCACATAGATGATGAAGGGATCGCCCAGCATGTCGGAATCCCAGCTGTCTGATGCAACGCCCGTCGAGTTGGGAATCGTCTCCGATTGCTCATGATTGAGCTTGAAGGATCGAGCCACGTGAAATTGACTGGCGCGAAGAGACTCTCGTTTCCCGCGAAGACAACGGTTGATGTTATGACCACGAGTTCACCAAACTCGAAGTAGGGCGCGTTCAGTTCTATATTCATGTCGGTAACGATAACGATGTCACTCGCACTCTGAACCTCAAATGTCAGATTATGGAACTGATCCGTCTGGTTTACATAGGTGGCGTTTACCCACCACCATCCCACCATGTCCACAGTTATCGTGCTCGTCGCATTGGCGTCTTCCATGGCCGTGTCCGTGTGTATGGCCGCAACACTCCAATCTGGTCTAAACCATGTGAAGTTGACGTCACCAAGGTCCTTCTTTGCCCCAACATAGTCCAGTATCGCGATTGCAGTGGCCTCCGAGTTGTTGGCATAAAAGGTGGGTCGATCCAAGGTCACCGAGACGTTGATCACCGTAACGGCCGCCGACACTGGCACAGAAAGGAATGGAGAGATGACAATGACTGCAACGACTAGAAGAGTTCGAGAGTTCATGCCCACACTCAGTTTATGATTGACTAGGCTGGATATATTATTTTCGCAACGATTCCTCAAAGCTGCCTCATAGGAAAGGGCCTTGCCCATATTCCCCGGTTGTCAATCCTTCGTCACTCCAGTTGGTACATTAACTGGTATGTGGTAGTGTTCTGGGTGGTTTCCAGTCTGCCTTTAAATATCCAACAGACTAATTACAGAGACACATAAGTTTCCAAGAAAAGGGGGTGGCTGTCCACGAGGCGGCAAGGAGGGGCATTCTTGCTCACACTTATGTCCAATCCTCCACGTGGACAGAACCTCTCGGGATTTGGAGGAAGGTGGAACATATGCGAGAGAATCCGAGAAGGATTTTGGCTTTAGCTTGTGGCATAATGATGATGTCTATCATTTCGCCAGCGGCTCTTGCCGGCGGGGGCGGCGGGGGTGCCCATATTTGGCTGAATGCCGACCCAGGAGAGAGGGCAAGAGGTCCGGGATGGCAGGCAGGTGGATGGGCTACCTATTGTGATTTTGGTCCAGATGTGGTCTGCGAGTTCGATCTGATAGTTGAGAACAGAGGAAAGGACGACCTCGCTGACGTAAGAATCGCGATGGCGATTCACAATTGGACTACGCCGGATGATTTCGTGAGCATTGATATCGAGGGTGAGACCTCGTATCTCTCTGACTTCGGCGACACGGAATTCAATCCCTTCGATGATGGTTGGGGAGGAAAGCATCACGTATACGTCGGAACGGAAGCGATATGGGACATATACTTCTACGAGCCCGAAGTTCTTCCGGAGAAGACCACGGTGAGGCTAAACGTCACTGTAACACTCGGTTCCGACCCAGATGATTACTTCGAGATCCACTTCGACGCATTCGACCCGGTTGCCGACTACAAGACCCCGAACGGGCATGACCTGACCTTCCTATCATCAGCGAGAAGGCCGGAGGAGCCGGAGCAACCTATTGCGATAATCGAGCCCGAGCATCAGGTGGTGGATGAGGGCGACCTTGTCACACTTGACGGATCTCAATCCTACGACCCTGACGGCACCATTGTCAGCCACGAATGGGACCTCGATGTTGACGTGGACAGCGATGGCGATGGCATATACGACAATGATGTTGACGCCACAGGTCCGATCGTGACGTTCATCTGGTACGATGACTACAATGTCACAGTCAAGCTGACCGTGACGGATGATGACGGTCTCACGGACGTCGCCTACGGTTATGTTGATGTTCGGAACGTACCGCCCAGCCCGACGATAGAAGGTGCGTACATTGAGGTGACACTATTCCTAAGGGTCGCCGGAGAGAAATGGCACAACGTCGAGCTCCTTCTGTACGAGAACTACGACAGGGAGACGGGACAGGGAGATCTGGTCGCTCAGATTGAGGTGGAGAGATGGCCAGGCGATCCCATGCAGAATCCAAGCGTTGGCGATCAGGGATTCACGGTCCGACTGAGCCTTGACTCATTAGTGAACTACACGGCTGTGGTCACCTACGACCCATATGAGGATATCAACGACGCCATAATGGGCGATCAGCCCATAAACGGTCAGCTCTGGGGCGACAATCCCGTGTGGATAATCCTGGACTTCGCGGATGGTGGACAGTGCAAGATGAGCCACAACTTCAATGTGCAGCAGTCCATCAAGAGGGACAGCGAGCACTTCATACACGTGGAGCCCTGGATTGTCGA
>JBHIBK010000026.1:0-11751 GCA_046759065.1 Thermoplasmata archaeon
TATGCAGGGTCTCTCGCACATCATCGCTTCCAAGAGAACGATTCCAAAGGCCTCATATTCCGACGGGAGCACAAATACATCGCAAGAGGCGAAGGCGCTCCTAAACAGGCGGGGGTCCTCAATATGGCCCGTGAAAACCAAGGCATCAGAAACATCCAGTGTAGTTGCCCTGTGGAGAAGCTTACTCTCCATTCCCTGATCTTGCCCCACGAGAACGAACTTGGTGTCCTTGAACTCTTCCAGGACAGACGGAATCGAATCCACGAGGGTCAATAGGCCCTTGTTCGTTGCCAGACGTCCCACAAAGAGGACGACTCTCCCGCTCAATCCATATCGCTCTCTAAACAAATGACCATCTGGCAAGGGTTCGAAATCCTCCTGGGAAATACCGTTCGGGATTATCGTTATCTTGCCCTGGTCAAAGCGGTCTCCTTTCATCAGATTCATTTCAGCCCTTGAGACACCGATGATTCTATCCGCGGATTCGAGTACGTGTGGAGCGAGAACCTGGTCGTATATCCTCCTTAGCATCCTTCTCCTACTCCCTCCCCACATCGACCATTCAGGATGGAAGTGAGGCGTGAGGACGAAGGGAACGCCTCGTAATCTTTTCAAGAGGAAGGCGGCGTTAACATGAAAGTAACCATACGAGTGTGCATGGACAACGTCAACATCCTCCTTCAGCGAATTCCAGAGGATGGATGGCATGAAGACGTAATGCATCTCTCCCCCCAAGGAATGGGCTCGAAATCTCTTGACCGGAATCCCGTCCATGGCGTTCGATGCCTTGCTCAGTCGTACAAATGGTGTCTCCGTGTAGAGGTCAGAAGTGAAAACGGTTACCTCGTGACCTCTTCTAATCAGCTCCTTGGAGATTGAGTATACGTGAGTTTCAGCTCCGCCCGGAGCGGGAGGAAACCTGACACACAACTGGAGGATCTTCACTTTGCCCCTGCCCCCATTGCCAATCACGGACTGTGGTACAAATATCCAATTGGTGCTTTAATAGTATTGCACTCACTGACAGAAGTCGTCGAGCTTTGAGTACTGGACCTTCTCGTTGCTGAACAAAGATTCGATGGCCTCATCCATCAGACCAATCCTCTGCCTAAGGTAGTTGGAGATTCCATACTCCTCAGAAATCCTCTTCGAGACCTCCAGATATTTCTTCACAGAGTTCTTGTGAACGGTCAATGTGAGGTTGCCTCCGCATCTTGAGCATATCTTCTTGAGCGGAATTCTGCGGAATTTTGCGTTACACTTGGTGCACCTGACCTGCTGGGTGGAGAAGGCCTTCAGGTTTCCGATCAGGTCGGGCAGGAAATGATGAGTAACTATTCTGGAAACGACATCCGAAACATCGACCGCTCTTGTCTTGCGGGCCAGACCAAGTTGGGCCTCCATCTTATCGATCATCGATCCCGTTTTGTATACTGACCTCAACGGGCCAGCAGCGATGTTTGACGTATCGTGGGAGAACTTCAGCCCCTCATATTGAAGCACGCTGCCTATCCTCTTCCCCACAGTATCGACCAGATTCTCGACTTCCCTCGGGTGGGCAAACCTGTTCGCCGCCTCGTAGAACTCCGAGGAATAGGCACTGTCCAGGTCTATGTTGTGCGCCTCCTTGTCTATCTCGTTCGGGTCTATCCTCATCGTCAGTACCAGAGGGGCATCCATGAGCCCGCCTCGCTTTTCGGGTAGGAAGGAACGACTGAAATTGAGCAGACCATCAATGAGCAGCATAATGCAGTCCTCGTCTCCATCGCAGTTTCGCCTCTTCGCTGCATGAAAGTATGGATGAGCGTAGCAGGCTCTTGCCTCGGTGTAGCCTATCAATCGGGCCAGAACACCGCCTGACGTGTGAGGTGCAAGACCGACTACAAGGTGCCCGATGATATCATCAGGCGTCTTCGCGTTGTAGAACCTCTCCAGGCGGTAGAACTTCTCGAGGAGTTCGTCGAGAAACCCTGCAACTCGCACAAAGTATTTGCCACAGAGCTTGGAGGCAATGATATCCTGGGGCTTCAGCTCGACGAGCTGGTCCAGATGCTCAAGGGGACGGCCGTCTGCATCCCTTTCGTATCCTAGCTGGTGGGCCTTCTCAATGCTCAATCCTATCTCGATTGGCTTGAAATGGGTCAGCGGTAGATCAGTCATGTCGTACCTTGCCGTTCCATCTTTGAAAACGAACACTCCGTTCTTGCAGCGGAGAATTCCCTTCTCAAGGGCCTCTGGGGTCTTGCTTTTGGAAATCATTCCTCGAACGCATTTTGGATCCAGGGTTCTGCCTTCCCCCAGTTTCCTGAGGGCCTCTTCATAGATACTTGCGATTGGAACTCTCTGAGTTCTGATCATCTTCGTGGGTTTCGTCCTTCCACCGCACGGACACCTGGGAAGTACCCGCCTGGAGCCACATTCCTGGCAGATTCTGATGCCAACTTCCACCGAGATCTCTCGCGAGGCAACAGCGGGCTTCAAGAGCCTCTGGGGCCCGCCAAGTCCTCCAACGGGAAACAGGCTGTGCGGAGCAGGCTTCATAAGCCGTTCTTTGGCCTTTTCTGGTCGCGCCATTCTGGCTCCTATGCGAGTGGGTGCCCGAGCTCTCACCTCGAATCCCGCGAACTTCGAGACGAGGCTCAAAGAATCAGACATCTCAACATCCGCCTCCTTTTGGATTCCCCCTCCTTCCGCTTTGAGTCCCAGACATCTGAGAAGAGCAACTGAATATCTCCGGAAGATCAGATTGTCCTCTCTTTCTTTGTGCGTCGCTCCAAGTCTTACGATCAGGTCCTTCGCTCCATCCGTTCGGGGAACTAGTAGCGTTCCGTCTTCCAACCATCCCCCGTCGACAACGTGATCTCTCAGCTCTTTGATCTCTTGAACGGTCAGGTCATGCCAGAAGAGGTTGTACCTCGGGTGAAGCGGGACACCGAGGGTCTCGGAGATTTCCATGGACCTTTCAGGCGTTGGATCCCTCCAATCCGACGGAAGTTCTTCGCACTTGGACTGCAATTCCTGAAGATAGACTTCAATCGAATAAGCTCCTGGGATTAGGAGATGGTTGTTCTCCATAAACTCCCCGTAGGGAATCAGAACCTCTCCCAGGTCCACTATTTCAACGATTCCGTGAGATGGGACGTCGTTCTCACTTGAGACCTCGAGAAGGTCACCGTTCTCCATGAGCAGGATGGGCCCCTCTATCGAATCACACGGGGTAACAGCTCCCGCCTTGCTTGGTCTTTCTATCTTGATCTGGGTTCCGACGGCTACGAAACTGTCAAGCGCCCTCATCGTTGCTGGGTTAATTCCCAGAGCCGCGAGACCGGTTGCTCTTGACCGACCGTACCGCAATCTGAAACCGCCCGCTCTGCTCGGGTGTGAAAGAATAGGTCTTCCCGCGATTATGTTCTCGATATATCGGGAGTTTGGCCTTATCTTCTCGGGCTCATCATCTGTCTTCTTGTCGAGGAGCCTATCGATGAAATCCCAGCCGTCTATCTTCAGTCTGGAAGTGTGCTTCCTGATTTTGGGGGCCTTGAGAGACAGGCCCTCTGCGATGACCAAACAAGCTCCACCCCTTACCCGGTTAGTTTCCAAGCGGGGCAAATCCCGGTGACCGCTTATTTCGGAATCCTCAGTTCCTTCGCCGTTTATCCCTATTGGACAATGACTGACTATGAGCTCAATCTCCTCAGCGGTCGGAGTGTGTTGGAGGTGTTGGAGGCGCTTGTAGAGCGGTATCTCTTCCTTGAATCTCTCGACCTCCTCCCTCGTTGCCTGGTAAGCTCCTATTCCGAGTTCCCGCCTGACAACGTCAGCAATGAGGACGCTCAGAGCCTGTCCGGTCCCACCAGCGGATCTTATCGGGCCGGAATAGTAGACGTCCGCGTAGGTGGTGCCATCCCTGTTTCTCTTTATCCTGACGGATGCCAGACCCTCCAGCGGAGCGACGAGTATCCCCTCTGTTAGGATGGCAAGGCCAACCCGGATTGCCCTCTCGAGAGCGACTTCCTTCGGGTCGCGTGACTTCCGGGCGAGTTCCTTCGCGAGAAGCAGAGACACCTCCTCCCTGTCATGTTTCCTCGACAGGTTTCTAATCTTCCTTGCGATTCCCCTGACACCGTAGTCCTCGAGCAGGCGCTCAACCCTGGATGCGAGGTCCTCTGCTCTGGGAATCTCCACGTGGAGTTCGGGGTCGAGACCCAGCTTTCTTGCCTTCGATGCTATCCGATAACATATTTCGGCATCCTTCTCCAGAGTAGTGAAATACTTCTGCATCTCCTGGCTACATGCGACCCCACCCATTCTAGCATCACTCTCATGATAAGAATAGCAAGGGGTAATTGCGGAGCGTTTCTATAAATCTATCGAGCATCGGTTTCCGAGTTTCTTGCCCCGCGAGCGGCTCTTAGTATCTTGATGGCAATCACACGAGCATCAAACCATTCCATCGCCACGGCTATCCCAACGAAGAGGAACGTAAGAAAGAAGAACGATCTCAAATCTGTAGGTGTGAAGAAGGGCCAGAATAAGAAGAAGATAGCCATAATCCAGGATAGTATCGACACGAGTCTGAATCTAGTCATTTTCAACTTGTGGCGAGTCATCGGACCATCACAAGCGGGGCAAGTTGGCCCTTTCTTGACGATTTTTCTACACTTTTCGCAGAAGTACCGTGTGGGCAAGTTTATCGGTGGAGGGATAGATAAGAGAAGTAAAATAGTCTTTTGCTTCGTGTCCGAAGGAAACCGCGTTCGCTGAAGCGTTTGACGTCATAACTTCCAGTTGCCAAACCGACCTTGCACCAACTGACGCTGGATAGATGACTTTCTCAAGGGAAATATTAATGACAAAAGATATTTATGAAGTCACAGTATTGGAAATCTGAATGAAGAAAATCAAGAGCGGAATATATGGTCTGAATCCTCTCTTGGACGGTGGAATCAACGAGAACTCCACAACAGTGGTGATCGGAGCCTCGGGTGCAGGTAAGACAACATTTGCCACTCAATTCATCCGAAGGGGGCTGGAATCGGGACAAGAGGGCATTTTTGTGAGTCTCGATGAAAACAAAGACGAGATCATCAGGGAAGCCATTGAGATGGGCTGGCGGGAGATTCTCGACTACCTTGACAATGAGAAACTCGTGTTTATCGATGCTTCTGGGAAGGAGTTTTCCAGTTTCATAAGGAAGGAGTTGCCATCGTTCGTTGCAGATTGGGGGGGAGCCGATGCTCGGATTTCCATCGATCCGCTTACTCCAGTCATGTGGTCGGTCAAGGATCAGTACGAGCGGAGAGACCTGATAGGATTCCTATTGAAGCAGGCTCGAAGGGTGGGAACCGTTCTCTGCACGCTCGAGGAACATGGCTCATCCGGAGACCTCTCCGGTCCGGAAACAATCATACCAATGTACCTAGCGGACTGTGTGGTTCACCTTCGATACAGACCCATTGACGGTGCCGTCAGCCGGACGTTGAAGATTGTGAAGTGTAGAAGTAGCAGGCACAGCGACCAAACGCACCAATATAGCATCATCAGGGGTCTTGGTCTCATAGTGGAAAGGGGGAACTACAAGAGAAGCGATGCAAAGAAGATTGCCAGCAAACTAAGAGAAGACGTCAAGAGAGTCGCTAGGGACAAACTCCCGCCTCATGTGAGATCGCGGCTCTCGAGAGCTTTGAAGGAACTCACGGACGACGATTTCAAGGGAATCGAGGCCAGTGAGATACTTGAGGACATAATTGAGGAGTATGAGAATGGGTAGATCCAAGGGCATAGGAAAGGCTCTAGAGAGAGTCCTCCTGGGGGAGGAAGATGAAGAAAGGGCAGGTCTCGAATCGGTCCTCATGAGTCCTATCCGTCAGAACCTCTTCATGTTCTTGTGCAGGCATCCTTGTTCCGCCCTCAAGACGATCTCCCGAGAAAACCACATATCGCAGAGCACCGGGACTTGGCATCTGAGACAGTTGGAGGAGGCTGGCTATGTCTCCCGGACAAAGGTCCGCAATAGGGTGATTTACTTCCCTGTGGGACTGGTTGACCCGAAGGATTCCGAGCTTCTGGAACTCCTCAATAGCGGACCCGCGAAAGAGCTACTTCTTCTAATCTTGACTCATCCTGGACTCTCGCAGAGGGAATTGGCCAAGACTCTAGGCCTCAGTGACCAATCTGTCCAAAGGCTAGTTAGGCGGATGGAGAAGTACGAACTCATCTCTCGTCTGACTGACGGGAAGTTTGTGAGGTACTTCTCGTCTGATGGCTTGAAAAAGGCAAAGGATCGGAATTACAGGAGAGAGAGGGAGTTTCGCAAAGATATCCTGAGGAAGCTGGAAATTGATGGACTGAAGCCGAAAACAGTCCGCCAGTCAGATTCTGGGTTGATGATTGAGATTCGAAGATCCACATTCAAGGCGGTTCTTGACCTCTCCGTGGACCCGTTCAGAACCATGCTCGAGTAGGTTATAGGCATAAAGACGTGCTAGTCAATTCCGAAACCAATAGGCCAAGTTCCTGATTCAGTCTAGAAACGGTATATATCCACACCTCGTAGAATCTCTTGATGGAAGAGAGTTTTCTTGTTCTCCTATCGAAAATACGTGGCGTAGGCAAGAAAAGGGCCAAAAGCCTAATCGCCGATGGGTTCTCTTCCGTCGATTCTGTTCTGTCCGCCAAAGTTGAGGATATCGCGGTTGTTGCGGGTGTCGGTTGGGAACTGGCGACAAGGATAAAGGAGTTCTTTGAGGAGTACTTCCTCCGGGAAGGTATCCCCTTCGTCTGTCCCATATGCGGGAATCTTGTCAGAACCGATGAGACCAGATGCCCCTCATGCGGAGCAGTTCTACCAGCAAGGAAGGAACTCGAAATCGAATCGCTGGACAGCATGCTGGAGGACCTCGAGAAGGACCTTCTGGTCTCTGAGGAAGCTCCCGAAGAAGTCGATCGCTTGGACGAAGAGGAACCCAAGGTCCTCGCCAGGGACTTCCTCGAAAGATGGAAGCGTATCCAGGAGGGAGAAGAGCTTCCTCGCGCTCAGAAGATCGAAGAGCAGATCAGTCACTATGACAGACTTCTTGATGTCGATCCGTCGCTCGAAAGGGCCTGGCTGAAAAAGGCCGAATTGCTCGTTGAGCTAGGAAGGTACGATGAAGCCATTGAGTGTTATGACAGAGCCTCAGAGCTCAATCCCGAAATGGAGGAGCGTTATAAGGTTGAGGTCCTGAACATACTCAGGTCCAAGGAGGATTACTCTCCCGTTCCGGAGGCCATCGAGGAGATTTCCGCCCATGATGTGGATGCGATCGAGAGGGCAATCAGGCACTACGACGCACTTCTCAGATTGGACCCGAACCTGAAAATGGCATGGCAGACGAAAGGGGAACTCCTTGAGACGCTCGGCAGGCACGAGGAAGCTGTTGACTGCTACGGCAGGGCCATCGGGTCTGCTGCCCTCGAAAGAGCCAGGGACATCAGAAGGATGGCCACACTGAACAGGCGCGACCTTTGGAGTCGCAGATCTGTCAGCAGAGGTCTGGTGAATGGCCTCGGACGCACAAATGGGTTGGTCAATGGCTTTGTCAACGGAAAGGTGAACGGACTCGTCAACGGCCTGGGAAAGGTAAACGGCCTCGTGAACGGTCTCGTCAACGGGGTCGGGCGGGTAAACGGCCTCGTGAACGGTCTGATAAATGGCAACGGCCTCGTCAACGGTAGGGCGAGCCGAGTGAGACCCGTGGGCCCTCCGAGAGCATCGACGAGGTGGTCCAGGGGACTTGTGGGAGTGGCCGCCCTTCTTGCGTTTCTCATCATGGTGCCCATGCTGGGATCGATACTGTTCGCACCCGAGAAAGCGTCGATAGAGATCGACGGATATTTCGATGACTGGTTAGAGCTCAATACGAAGAGTTCCCCGATATTCGTTGACGAATCCCAGGACCAAGTTGTGAACAAGGATGTCAATCTTCTTTCCTACAGGCTCTACAGTGAGTCCAACCTTGTCTATCTCTTCGCTGAAGTTGAAGGGAGAGTATTCAACGGCTCTGGAGAGGAGGGTCTCGATAACCTCTTCCTTTTCATCGACCGCGACAGAGATCCCGCGACTGGCTATAGCGTGGGCGGGATGGGTGCGGACAGTCTGATTCGCTTCAGCGGTTGGAACAACTCATGTGCACCTGGCCACATCCTTGAATTCTCCTCTTCAAGAGGCAAGGACAACTGGTACGGGTTTCAGATCACAAATGGTGTGGGCTGCGCGGTCGAGAACAATAGGCTCGAGGCAGCCTTTCGCTTGAACATCCCCGATGCTAGAACGTTGCTTACGACTCTGGACGTCTTCGGAAATGTGGACGTAGGAGACTCCATCGTCAGTTTGAACCGTGGTGCGCTCACTGTTGACGTCGAGACAGTGGCTCCAGAGGTCGTCAGTCTGAGTGAATTTTCCGTTCTCCGTTTGAGTCTGAGAATCCAGGCAGCAACTCTCGCTTCGTTGACTCTCAACTTCTCCAAACAAGGCAACATCTCTGATGGAATCTTGACCGTCGCGCTCTATCTGGACACGAATGGAAATGGGATTTGGGAGACGACGGATCTGTGGATGAGGAGTGCCGGCGTTGTTGGTGGCAGCGCTCTCTTCCAACTCAATGTATCTTCCAGTCCTTTCGAAGGCAACGTCACCCTCTTCGCCGTGGCACAACTGTCTTCCATGCCACAAGACCACTCCTTTGGACTCAGACTCGAGGATGTCGTTGCCAATGCAACCGTGATGATAAGAGAAGGCTTTGTGACGAACTCCTACATCCTCTCGCCACCCGACGTGACAATAGACGGCGCTTTTGCTGATTGGAGCGCACCATTCCAGACAGATTTCAATGACGACATCATAGGACTTGACACTGCGAACACGACGATGAATGAAAACATAGACCTCAGAAACTACTCTAGTCGCAGGGCGGGGCAAGTCTCCTTCTTCTTGGAGATTGACCGCTTGGGAAAGATGCTTGGCGGTGATCTGATTCCAGCCTACTACGAAAGGCCTGGGCCATATGTCCCTTCATATCTGGACAGCGATCGCGACACCGTTCCAGACCACTTGGACGGTCTCAACGGGACATACAGGTTCGACTTCGACAATGACGGCACACCGGATATCTCTGAGGGAGGTGACGTAGACAGTGATGGTGAAATGGACCACCCCTTCGGTGACGATTACTGGCTCGAGACCACAATCCCGTCCAACTTCACGGAACCCTATTCCAACCAGAGCGTCAGAATCTACATCGGCCCATCTCCCGCCAAGGTTTCTGAGGGTCTTGATAGGGTGGTGCTTTACCTCGACAGGGACGGTCCGGGAACTGGGCTTAGGACAATCGTAGATGGTCAGGTCGTCGGATATGACTTCATGTTCCTTGTTACCGGAAAGGGAGGAAGGATAAACTCCACGGGCCTGTATGTCTACAATGCGTCCTCAG
Organism: Thermoplasmata archaeon; assembly: GCA_046759065.1. Lineage (GTDB taxonomy): Archaea > Thermoplasmatota > Thermoplasmata > RBG-16-68-12 > JAGMCJ01 > JAGMCJ01. The sequence goes on from JBHIBK010000026.1 coordinate 9,471, forward strand.
CAGTTCCCTGGGAACTGAACTCAAGTCTGGACGCAGCAATCGACAGCTTCAGGATGGAACTCGGTGCTCCCGCTCAAATCCTCAATCTGACTGACGATTTCGTCGCCCACGTCTATATGATTGACTGGAGCAGGAGCTACGATCGTTCTGACATCGCTCTGACGAATTTAACGAGCAGGAGCAGAACGCGCAGTCCCGACGGTGACAACATCGTTCTGAACGAAATCAGAGCGGACAAGAAGAATTCCGAGTGGATCGAGCTGGTCAATCCCACTGACAACGAGATCGACATATCTGGATGGGAACTCATAGTGGACGGGGCAACGATATATACGTTCCCGACCGGAACGAAGATAGGTGCATTCGGGAGCGGGAATGAGTACTTTGTCCTGGACTTCTCTGGCGACAAAATCCCTGATGGCGGCGCGAACGTCAAGCTGGTCAACGGAACCACGACCGTCGACGAAACTGACTACCCAAGCCTCAAGGTTCCTGAGAGCTGGGCCAGATACAGGGAATCAGAAACTGGGAGGCCCATTGACACGGACAGTCCCGATGATTGGTACGTTTCGACCTCACCCACTAAGGGAGGGCCAAACGATCGGACAAAACCTGCGATGGTTGTGAAGAAAGTCGTTGACAAGACCTCCGCCGCTCCGGGAGAGCAGGTCACCTATACCATCTACTATAACAACACGGGCTATGGCAAAGCCAAGAATGTTTGGTTGAACGATACTCTGCCTGACGGTGTTACTTTCAATTCTTCGAGTAAAGACTACACCTCAAAGAGCGGGAATACCTATCGTTGGTTTTTCAACACTATTCCGCAGAAATCCAAAAACTTCCTTGATATCACAGTCAACGTGAACGACACAGTGGAGGACCTAGCTGTCCTCACGAACTTTGTCACACTGAACTACACGAACTCGGATGGTGTGTGGCAGCAAGGCTCGGATTCGAACATCTCATTCTCATGCTCTCGGCCAGTCATATCTGTTGTCAAGACGGTTGACAAATTTGAAGCCCAGCCAGGTGATTGGCTGAATTACACGATCTACTACAACAACACGGGCTCAGCGAACGCGGCTCACGTCTGGGTCAATGATACGCTTCCAGATTATGTTACCTTCCAGTCTTCAAGTGAATCCTATGAGTCACAGAATGGAAATACATACGTCTGGCATTTCACGGATGTCGCCCCAGGCTCCAACTCGTTCACTATTACGGTCACGGTTGACCTCGATGCGCCTGTAGGAATTACATTGGTTAACTGGGCCTTCCTCAACTACACGACTCAGAATTCGTACATCTTGGAGGAATCCTGGGATTCAGCCTCGACGTACATTCCTGAATTCCAGGACGCGATTTTGCCTGTCGTAGTCATACTGGCCGTTCTTGGACTCATCAGAAGAAGGAGGGTGGCTGACGGCGTTCCGCGGACCAACGACCGTTAAAGCGGCACGATTCACCGCCACTCAAGGGATTGCTCCCGGCGAGCGATGGCTAGCGTACCTAGGCCAACAGTCCGAGACCCCCTCGAGGGGGGGTAGGCTTCCCGTGGGCTCGCGCACCACAGTACAGCAAAGAACGTGGGCGGGCTTAACTTCTGGGTTCGGGATGGGACCAGGTGTATCCCCGCCACTCTGGCCGTCATACCATCCCGCTAATTGCCCGTATCCGTATTTAACCTTTTTCTAATTCGCTCCCTCATTCTCCATGCGGGTACGTTTTTCCCGGACTGGAAGATTCTAGGCAAACAAGGAGAACAGGCCGAAGAGTAGATTGCCAAGAATGAACGAGAGAACGAAGGAAACGGTGAGAGGAACGAGGAAGGGAATCTGCGGGGTAACCCAGACTCTAGCGTAACCCGCTTCCGTCAGCTTCCTTGCTTCTTCCTTTATGTCTCCACTCCGTCTTGGAAAGAGTTCCCTGACCACCCTTCCATTCTCGATCCTCTGCATCAGCCAGACGAATTCCGGCAGATTCCTTGCGTCCGCCTCGTAGCCGAAGAGGCTCTCCGGCATCTTCGCGCTGCCCTTCGAGCTGTTGTAGATTAGGAAGGCGAGCGGTGCAAAGATGAGCAGGAGGGCGGCATTGAGCAGAGTCACGAGGGCGAATGGAAAGGCGATGCTGAACCCGCTAGGCTCAGTCCAACCGGTGATGGGGAACTCATAGAACGCTGGGTAAATGGGAACGAGGAGGGCTATGGCCATGAACGCCTTCGCATCTGCCCCTCCCCTCAGGAGACCAACCATGTAGAAGGCGTAACCCACGAGTATCA
>JBHIBK010000027.1:0-11718 GCA_046759065.1 Thermoplasmata archaeon
CATTGACGGCACACCCAGCCTCCTTCGCTCAATGGCAGCACGATCTATGGAACCGGGACAGGACTGATCGTGAACGCGTCTGACCCCGCCATAAAGCTCCTCAAAGTGGACTCGTCGACCGTCTACTCATTGGTTACGAGCAACTCCAGTCTGTTCTTGGAGAACTCGACTCTTACGGGAGCCGCCAACGACTTCCGTCTGGACAACGGTTCGCACGTGAGGATTCTGAATACGACGTACGAGGGCGGGGTTTCCGTGGTCGATCCGGCCTCTGACCTTACCGTCGATAACTATCTCGAAGTTCTCGTCCTGGACGAGGGGATGAATCCGCTTCAAGGTGCGGACATCAACGTGACCGACGTCCCGCCAGCGGGTCCCAACCAAACGGCATACGCTTCGTCCCATTATGGTGGGACCAACCCTCAGACCGACTCCGCGGGAAAGGCAAGCTGGATAGTCATCACCGACAGGGTGCACACGAATGCGAGTGCGTTCGACAACCAGACGAGAATCGAGGTCTACTACCCGGGAATGATATTCTCCAACAATCCAAGGCTAGTCCCCATGGATTCGTCACACACCGAAACGTTCGGTCCTTCCGAGCCGCCAATAGTCATCGCTTGGAGTCCCGAGGGCGGGAACATTGGAGTGGCCACGCCAATCGACGTCCGGTTCGACAAGTCGATGAACATGACCTCGGTTGAGGAGTCGCTCAGATACAATGACGGAGCGATGGTGAGAGACCGGATGGATGGTAGCTTCAGTTGGCCCGCCCCCGATGCGTTCGTCTTCACTCCAGATGAGCCCTATGCCTGTTGCACGTCGTACAATGTGACCCTCTTCTCCACGATTGCTAAGGACGAGATGGGGCAGTACTTGGACGGGAACGGGGATGGGACGAGCGGCCCGGACTTCTCCTGGAACTTCACGACGGAGGCGGGACCACCTCCGGTCGTCAACCGTACCCGCCCGTTCAACGGGGAGCAGGACGTGTCCATCTCTTCTGACGTAATCATAACATTCGATAGGCCAATGAACAAGAGCTCGGCTTCGGAAGCGTTCTCCTACACGGACGGAATCGGTGTTTGGAACGGTACACATGGCGAGATCAGCTGGGCCTCGACAAATCACATCTGGGACACCATGATATTCAACCCCTACGAGAATTTCCTGACGAGCACCAACTACAATGTGACAATAGACGGGGCGGCGGCAAAGGACAACTGCGGTGCGTACCTCTCAGGAGGTGTGGACTATCTGTGGAACTTCACCACGGAACCCGTCGATGATGACCCACCGCAGGTCGTTGAGCCCACCACCCCAGAATCAGGAAAGATCGATGTGGATGTTGCCACAATCATCCAGATACAATTTAATGAGAACATGGACACGGATTCTGTGAACAACTCCTTCAGCTACACGGACTCCATCTCCATCTGGAACAAGTTCGACGGAAACGTCTCATGGAACACGGGAAGGGACGTCTTCACATTCGTCCCAACAATCAATCTCTACTACGGAAGGACGTACAATGTCACATTCGATGCGTCTGTAGCAATGGACGCATCCGGGAATCACCTCGACGGTAACAAGGACGGCGTGGGCGGTGACGACTACTTCTGGACCTTCACAACGGAAGGCATTCCAGATTTGGATCCTCCGACTGTCATATCGGAGTCTCCCACCGGCGTCGGGGTTCCGGTGACCGAGAACATAGTTGTTGTCTTCAATGAGTTGATGGACGAGAGCTCTGTGCGTGGCGCTTTCTCCTACACCGATGAGGTCACGACATACGATGAGAGCGACGGCACCTTTGACTGGAACGGAGCGGAGATGACATTCATCCCGGATTCTGGTCTGGACTACAAGATGAGATACACTGTCACCATAACGCAATCGGCGATGGATCTGGCGGGGAATCGCTTAACCCAGGAACACATCTGGACTTTCCTCACTGAGACAGGGATCGGTACGATTTTCGGAGAGGTGAAGGACGAGAACGGTGTCGCGCTCGCCGACGTGACCGTCACCATCCGTGAGCTGGATGTTACGACCCACACGAGCTCCAATGGCTCGTACATCTTCGAGGATGTCCCGGCGGACGACTACAATCTCACATATTCGAAGGAAGGATTCGACACCGCCAGAAGACCTGTCCACCTGGAGCCGAATCAGTCCCTCGGTGTGGACGTCAGGATGAGCCATACACTGACTCTCCTCGATCTTTGGTGGATGATTCTCCTGATCGTCGTGCTGGTGGTCATCCTGGTAATACTCCTCTTCGGGAGGAAGAAGAAGGCCGAGAAATGGCCGGGGGCGGAGGATGTAGCGTATGTGGAGCCGCCAGAAGAGCCTCCTCCCTAGCCGCCAACAGTCGGGTGACGGATACTAGCCGGACACGCACCTCTTTCGTGTGGATCGAGCATTCGAATCTTGCCTCGCGCACGCAATTGATTCTCCATCTCTTCCTGGAATCCTGAGCGGGAAGTGCTTTTGTCTGCCTTCCTAGGTCAATACTCGTAGAACCCTCTCTTCGCCTTCCTTCCGAGGTATCCTGCCCTCACCATCTTCCTCAGGAGCAGACAGGGCCTGTACTTGGAATCGCTGAAGTCGCCATATAGGACCTCCATGATGAAGAGGCAGACATCCAGGCCAATAAGGTCTGCGAGCTCGAGCGGGCCCATGGGGTGGTTCATGCCCAGCTTCATCACGGCATCTATGTCCTCCTTCGTCGCCACCCCCTCCATGAGGCAGAACGCTGCCTCGTTGATCATCGGCATGAGCAACCTATTCGAGACGAAGCCCGGACAGTCGTTCACTTCCACGGGTGTCTTTCCCATGATCCTCGTGAGGTCCAGAATCGTGCTCGTGGTCTCATCGCTCGTCTGGAAACCTCTTATCACCTCGACGAGTTTCATCACGGGGACTGGATTCATGAAGTGCATCCCAATGAACTTATCCGGCCTCTTCGTGGCCGATGCCAGGTCCGTAATCGATATGCTCGATGTGTTCGTCGCGAATATCGTGTGGTCTCCGCAGAGAGCGTCGGCCTCCTGGAAGACCTTCTTCTTCAGGTCCACATCTTCGATGACCGCCTCGATCAGCACGTCCGAAGCGCTCAGGTCCTCCATCCTCAGCGTGGGTTTGATTCTGCCAAGAACCGCCTCCTTCTCCTCTTCACCGAGCCTTCCTTTTTCCATGGCTTTCGAGAGGCTTTTCCTGATCATCTCCATTCCCGAGTCGATGAACCTCTGCTCAATATCCCGCATGACGACCTGATGGCCGCTCTGCGCCGCGACCTGGGCGATCCCGTTCCCCATCGTTCCGGCACCCAAGACGCCGATTCTCTCAATCTTCAAGGTCACCTCTCCACTATCATGCTGACAGCGTTCCCTCCTCCCAAACAGAGGGTGGCTAGGCCTCTTCCTGCATTCCTGTGCTTCATCGCGTACAGCAGAGTGGTGAGGACCCTCGCACCGCTGCATCCTATCGGATGACCGAGAGCGACAGCACCACCGTTCACGTTGAACTTCTCATCGGGAACGCCGATTTCCCTCTTCACCGCCACGCTCGCCGATGCGAATGCCTCGTTGTGTTCGAACAGGTCGACGTCGTCTATGCTGAGGCCAGTTTTCCTGAGAAGCGCTTTCACGGTTGGAATCGGGGCCTCCATCACATGCTCTGGCTCGACCCCCCTCGTGTTGTATACGACGACCCTTGCGAGCGGCTCGATCCCTCTCCTCTCCGCCTCGCTCTGGGCCATGACGACGAGCGCTGCGCCACCATCGCTTATCTGCGAGGAGTTCCCGGCGGTGATGACGCCGTCCTTCTTGAAAGCGGGTCTGAGCGCTCCGAGCTTCTCCAGCGACGTAGCGGGGCGGATTCCCTCGTCCTTGTCAAAAATGAGAGGTTCGCCACGCTTCCGCGGAATCTCGAGCGGGAGAATCTCGTCCTTGAACATTCGCTCCTCGGTGGCCTTCGCGGCCTTCATGTGACTCTCGTATGCCAGTCTGTCCATCTCCTCCCTTGTAACGTTGAACCTCTCGGCGACTATCTCGCCCGTCATGCCCATGTGGAAGTTGTTGTGGACGTCCCACAGACCGTCGAAAACCATCGCATCGACGAGCTTTCCATCGAACAGACGATAACCGAACCTCGCCCGTCTCAGCAGGTAAGGGCTCTGATTCATGTTCTCCATGCCGCCCGCCACGACGATCTTGGAACTTCCCGCCCTTATCGCATCAGCCGCCATCATCACTGATTTGAGGGCCGAACCGCAGACTTTGTTGATTGTGACTGCGCCCACCTCATATGGAAGGCCCGCGTAGATCATGGCCCTTCGTGCTGGATTCTGACCCAAGCCCGCGGAAATGACATTCCCCATGATGACCTCCTCGATGTCTTCACCCTTCAAGCCCGCTCGTTTGACCGCCTCCGAGATGACGTAACCGCCAAGCCGAGCCGCGTTGATATCTACTAGCGTCCCGCTGAATTTGCCTAAGGCTGTTCGGACTGCGCTTGCGAGAACAACTTCTTCCATCTCCAACCCCCATGCATGAAAAACGAAGGGCTATTAAAAGCTTCTTTAGACTGACTGAGGCAAATGGTCATTCCCGTAACGAGGCCCGTCATGCATCTGAAGGCTTTAAGAAGCGGTGGGCGATTCCGCATCCCATGGAATTCAAGTTCACGTATACGGGGATACGAGTCGTGGACCTTGACCGGTCGATTCGCTTCTACAACGAGGTCCTTGGAATGACGCTCCTAAGTCGTGGCAAGATACCCGAGACGAGAGGAGAAATCGCTGTACTCAAGAGCGAAGGTTCCGAGCAGATTCTCGAGCTCAACTGGTATGCCGAGGACAGCCCCGTGGCGGGTCCCTACAAGGATGGAGAGGAGCTGGACCACTTGGCTTTCGAGGTGGAAGACCTGGATGAGGCGCTCAAGTACCTGGAGGAGAAGGGACACCCGATCGTTCTGGGCAAGTGTGAGACCGAAGGCGCCGAGTGGGCGTACGTTGAGGATCCTGACGGTAACTGGATAGAGCTCTTTGAATCTGGTGAATAGCACATCGTTGGGGAATCCTGAGCGGGAAACTGACGGAGGTACGGGCTCACGGGGATTCGAACCCCGGTCACAGGCTCCGAAGGCCTGCAGGATAATCCAGACTACCCTATGAGCCCAATGCTGCAAACATACCGCTGATAATTATTCCTTTTGGTGCGCGAAACCAGAGATGATACTTGAGCGGAACACCTATTCTTCCAGGATTCCCGCGTAATCCTTGGCGGACATGAGGTTCTCGAGTTCCCCCGGATCGTCCGGCTCAAGCATGGCGATCCAGCCGCCGCCATAGGGGTCTTTGTTGATTGTCTCGGGGCTACCCTCGAGCGCGGTGTTGTACTCGACGATCTTCCCTCCCAGCGGGGCGAAAATCTCCGACACCGCTTTGACGGATTCGACGACGGCGATCTCGTCTCCCACATCGACATGCGCCCCCGCCCGAGCCATCTCCACGTATACGATGTCCGTGAGCTCGCTCTGCGCGAAGTCCGTGATCCCAACGACAACTCTGTTGGCTTCCAGTCGAGCCCATTCGTGGTTCTTGGTATATCTCAAATCCTTGGGAATCTCTGTCATCGCACTCACCGGGCGGAGAGGAATTGTGGCTGGCTCATATATTGATTTCGCACGTGTCAGGAAGCTCAGATGACAGGTTCGCCCCCACCAGGCATCCACCCGAGTTCGATTGGACAAATTCTGGAGAGCTTCTGACCTATCTCGTCAAATCCTCGCGCCCCCACCCTCGCCTCTGCTTCGGCAGTCCCATAGGCTTCCTATAGGGTTCTCTCAGACCTACTTCGCTTCTACTTCGTACCTACCATAGACATCCTTAGAGGTTCGCATAGGTTTTCCATAGAGTTCCTTAGAGACGTGGCAACGCGGCATCAGAGCTACTTCCCCCTGTGGAGCCATATCTTCCATCTCAGCAGCTTCCTGATGTAGAGGAGCACGGCCCCGAGCACTATGAGAATCAGGCCCATGACGAAAAGGATCGTGCAGAGGACATCCGCGAATATCATGTTGATTAGGTCCGAGAAGAAGTGGACTATGTCAATCGCTGACCACCTCCGCGAAGTAGTTGTCCCTGGACCTGTAGAGCTTCTCGACCGCCAGCCCGCTTGCTTCAAGGAGCGATCTAAGCTCTTCCTCCTGGAAGAGGTGGTAGAATCTGTCGACCTTCTGGCCGTCAGGCATCGTCCAAGGAACGAGGATGTCGCCGTCCTTGGCTGTTTCCACGAGGTTCTCGAAGCGCGGCTGATCAAGTACCCAAACGGAGACCAGCCCTCTGGACCCGCTCTTCAGGGCCGCACGCAGGGACTCCAGGCTCTCCAGTCTCTCCCCTACCGTGGGCAGATGATGCAGCGCCGCGATGTAGATAAATCCATCGACAGATTCCTTCTTGAGTGGCAAACGGGAGCTGTCGGCCAGCAGGAAGACAACCTTCCCGCTCAGGCCCGCCAGGTCAATGTTCCTCCTCGCGATGGAGAGCATCTCACCGGAGAAGTCGACCGCCAGAACCTTTCCCGCTTTCTCGCTCAAATAGGGTATGTGCCGACCGTTCCCGCATCCTATGTCCGCGACGATGTCCATGTGGCCCATCGACTCGACGTACTCAACGACTTCCCGCCAAGGCGACCTCCTCGTGAGGTCGAAGTGCTCAGCTATCTGATCGAATACCTCGGCGGTCCTGACCTTCAATGAGCGGTCGACCATCCCCTCGGACATGGACTTGCCGCTGATTAATATTGCCTGAGACAAGGTTAAAAGTCGGAGAGGCGATGTCGCTCTATGAGCCTTGATTTCCCGCCTTTCAGGCTCCTCCACTGGATTGTGGAGAACTACGAGAAGGTGAGGTACGACCTGGCCTCGAGCAACATGCCGCCCTATGTCCCGGACTTTGGCGGGAAGCTGGAGGAGGCGAATCTTGCTCAAGGAAGCCTGACGGGCATAGACGAGCTGAAGGACGCAATCTCGGAAATGAGCGGTGCGGATAGTGACAGCATACTCGTGACAAACGGAGCGAGCGAGGCGAACTTCCTGGTCTGCGCGGCCTTGCTCTCCCGCGAGGATGAGACGCTGGTCGAAAGGCCCGTCTACGAACCGCTCGTGTCCATCCCGCAGGGCATTGGTTCAAGCGTCAGGTTCATTGACAGAAGGCCCATCGATTTCCCCCTCGATTTGGAGGTCTTGAAGGATTCGATCGCTCCCGCCACAAAGCTCCTGATCATCACGAACCTGCATAACCCATCGGGCGCCCAAATACAGGATGATGACCTGAAAGAGCTCTCTGAGACCGCCCACGAGAATGACTTCTACGTTCTCTGCGATGAGATATTCATGGACTTCGCTCACGCTCCATCCAAGGATGCCTTCTCCTTCGGCGGGAGGATGATTTCCACCGTGGGCGTGTCGAAGTTCTACGGGGCTGGTGGCCTCAGGGTCGGATGGATTCTGGCGGGCAAGGACATCCTGGAGAGATGCCGGCGGGTGAGGGAGCACTTGGCGGTGACATGCTGCATCCTGGGGGAGAAAGCGGCGGTAGCCGTCCTGCATGAGCGGGAGAGGGTCAAGGAACACAACCGAAGAATCCTGGACGAGAACTCACGCACGGTCGTCGATTGGGCGAGAAGAGAGGGGCTTGAGATGATGACCCCGGTGGGCGCGAACATATGTTTCCCAAAGCTCCCGCTCGCGAACACACTCGACTTCTGCAATCGTCTACTTGACGATGAGGTGTTGGTCTCGCCTGGCGAGTTCTTCGGCCTGGCGGGGCACATCCGCATAGGCTTCGGCTGCAAGAATTCAATCCTTCGGGAGGGCCTCAAGAGGATATCCGGGGCACTCGGAGAATCCAAGGACTAGTCCACATCACTTGAAGACCTCGCCCGTTTCCTGGGACCATAGAAGAAGGTCCAGATGCTTCAGCGGGATGTCGATCTCCTCCGAGAAAGCTCTCATCCTGCTCTCGATTTCCAGGTATCTCTTTCTCGACAGCGAGGCCGGTATCGTCTGAATGACTCCCGCTAGCTTCAGGTTCTTGAGGATGTGGCGGTCAAGGATGGCCATGTCAAAGCCAAGGCCCACGTTCCTGAGAAAATGCGACGCTTCCTTGTAACCGAGCCCCTTGACGTTCGCGACCATCCATTCACGCAACCCCTCGATGTCGAGGTGCCCGGAGAGCTTCTTCTTAATCTTGATGTGCCCCTCGCGCGAGAATTGTTCGCGGGCAGTGATGATGTACCTTGCCTTCTTCTGGCGGAATCTCACTCCCCGAAGACCGGAGGAGATGTCCTCAACGCTCCCGCCAAGAAGGACACCCATCTCCTTCATCCTGCTTACCGCGCGGTCACAGACCCTGGCCTTCGACTGGGGTGTGCAGATGCAGAAACAGAGCTCGGCGAAAATGTCCTCCTCGTCCCGCCCAAGGAACCGCTCAAACTCCCTGATTCTGCTCTCTATGATGCCCTTCCTCCTGAGGTATGCCCTCCTGAGGTCGTTCACAGGCTCGGAACCGTATGAAGACAATGCCATACCAGGTGTATCCAAGTCGACTCCGATATTTAACGATTCTTCGGCGCACGGAGCTCCCGCTCAAGCTCGCTCCCAAAGCTGTAACTCCACTCGGTGACAAAGAACTGCTTAAGTCATTTGAGCGCAGAGTAGTAGCAGAAAGATGAGAAAACCTCGAATAATCACATGCGAAAGTGGAGGATTGTTGTCGAGGGACTTTGGAGGTGAATGAAATGGATGAGCATATTGCTCAAAGGACCGCTCCGATTGAGGAAAGCGCTTGCCCGGAGTGTGGTGGCACTCGCCTTGAGATGGACTACGTTCGGAGCGAGGTCGTTTGCACAGACTGCGGTCTCGTCATAGATGAGAACATCATAGATCATGGTCAGGAATGGAGTTCCTACTCACGGGAGGAATGGGCAACACATGCGAGGACCGGCCCGCCGATGAGCTATCTCGTCCACGACAAGGGGCTCTCGACCGACATACCGGATTCCAATGTCGACGCGCAGAAGAGGCGGCTCAGCATGAAGACTAAGCAGAGATTCTACCGAATGAGGCTGCTCCATAACCGCGTTCGAGCGGGGATTCCTGGCGGCAGGGGTCTGATTGAGGCCCTCAGAGAGCTTGACAGGATCTCCTCTTCGCTTGGCCTACCTTCAGCATTCAAGGAGGAGGCGGCGATGATATATCGCAGGGCGAGAGAGGAGGGGCTCGTCCAGGGAAGGAGCATCCGGTCGGTCATGGGCGCGTCGGTCTATGCCGTTTGCAGGCTCTATGACGTACCCCGCACGTTCGATGAGATAGCGAAGGCGGCGAATGCGGACCCGAAATCCGTAAAGCGGGCCTACAATGCTGTCTCCAGGAAGTTGAAGCTCACCCTCCAACTGACGAGACCAAGGGACTATCTTGAGCGGTTTGGCAGCAATCTTGGGCTGTCAAGGAAGGTCCGTGCCAGGGCGCTGGAGTTCCTGGAAAGCGTTCCGGAGCTGGACGTTGTGTCAGGAAAATCCCCCTTGGGCACTGTGGCAGCTGCGATATACATGGCGGCCATCGAACTGGGGGAGCACGTGACCCAGAGGGACATCTCCAATATCGCTGGTGTCAGCGAGGTCACGCTGAGAGCAAGATGCAAGGAAATCGAGACAGAACTGCAGAAGGCTAAGAAGGAAAAGTGATCGTGAACCCACATTTTCCCAGACGTCTTCCTTTACACTCGTCCTCTTCCACCTCACTGTCAACGCCCAGCCTCTCATCGACTATCGCCTTCACAACGTTCTGAGCGAAGACGCAGCCCGCTCCCTCTGTATGCTCCAACTTCTCGCAGTCAATGAAGTCCTCCAGGCGTACCGTCAGAGGGTCCTCGTTGACGATCCTGAGCCTTCCGAGGTCATGGTCTTCCCAGAACGTTTTCAGCTCTTTGAGAAGTTCCTCCTTAGTCTCTGACTTCATGGACTTCGCGAGGGCGATCCCTACCTCCTTCCCGAGGATTTCGAAAACCGGAATGGTTCTCACGCCGAGTAGATTGAAGTACCTCTTCGTCAAGGCCGCCAGGGTGGTTGAGATGTCAGTAGCCCCGGGCACGAAGCCTTGATTCCAGATGCTCTCGGCTATCGCCTTCATTGCGGCCACGATTCCCCTGTCGTTCGTCCAGATGGCGATATCGTCCCCGCGGTGGACGACCTCATCATTGGGGATGGGATGACAGAGCAACAGCTCTTCAGAGTCCTTGACTATGAAATAGATGGGCAGATTCATATCGATTGTTCTGACGTCGGTAAGGTCCTCGAGGATCTTGACGTCGTCCATCGTCGTCGAATCCGGAGGAAAGGCATACTTGAGGACGAGGCCCTCCTTCGACTTCTCCTCGATCCAGGGCAGCCTGGCCCGAACGAGCCTTGCCGGACTCGCCCACGTCCCGATGAGGATGATATCCTTCTCCGCCTCGTCATACATCTTGGCCAGACGCTCCCTTACGTTCCTCCTGCCGTATATGGCCTCGAACTTCCCCGCTTTCTCGGCCTCCACGGAGGGCGCTATGGCAAACTCCTGCGAGTACTCGTCCGCATTCATTTCCAGTTCGCTCGCTTCGAGCCTCTTCCTCTCTGCGGCCTTCTTGATGTAGGTATCAATGGGCACGGGAACGTACTTCGTAGGCTTCTCTGGGATTATCTCGACGAGGCCCTTCTCGTGGAGCTGGTTCATCGTGGAGTATATCCTCGTCCTGGGAACGCGTGAGAGGGAGGGTAATTGACTAGCTATCGCCTCGCCCAGGTCGAGCAAGGTGAGATAAATCCTGGCCTGATATTCCGTGAGGCCCAGATTCTGCATCTTCCTCAGCCTTTCCTCGTTTATTGGCATTCTCTCGATGTCACATCATATTCTCCCTTAAAAATGTCACTCAGTTCAGTGACAGCGAAAATTGAAATAGCTGGAATGAAGTTATATTCTATACGGAGGTCTGAACCTGACAGATGAGATCCAAAAGGTACTGGAAAGGGAGATTCGTCCTGGTCTTCAGATGGACGGTGGAGATGTCGAGTTCGTGAGTTTTGATGAGGATAGCGGGACCGTCTCCGTGAGGCTGAAGGGCGCGTGCGGGACCTGCCCCATGTCAACGCTGACCTTACAGATGGGGATAGAAAGGATACTGAAGGACCGTATCCCGGGAGTGAAATCTGTAATCTCCGTCTGATCTAGATTCGACTCGAATGGTTCTGACCGTCAACCGCTCAACAGTCCGAGGGCACTATTTGCCACAGGACCTAGCCGAGCTGGACGAAATCCTCCTTAGGGGCTCCGCAAGCCGGGCAAACCCAATCGGCAGGGAGGTCCTCGAACGACGTTCCTGGCTGGATCCCTGCATCCGGATCGCCGACCTCCGGGTCGTACACATACCCACAGACCGTGCATTCCCATTTCGCCATCAAATCACCTAGAACTTAGTGAACTTGTCCCTCGATGCGTTGCAGATCGGACACCGCTCAGGAGCCTCGCCCTCCATGGTGTACCCGCAAACGGGGCAGAGATAGAGTTTTCTCTTCTCGAAATCCCCGCCTGCCCTCAACGCCTCCAAAGCTTCGGAGTAGAGGCCCTCGTGGACCTTCTCTGCAGCCAGAGCCCAGCTGAACGTTCTCGAGGCCT
>JBHIBK010000028.1:0-11566 GCA_046759065.1 Thermoplasmata archaeon
CTAGATGGGAGTGCTGGTATTTGATGTTTACTGGCAAAAATGCTCGGCTATACGTATAGCCGAAAATGGGGGTCCAAAAGAGGACCGGTTGTGTCTACTGGCTCATGCGAGATGTTCCTGGCGGCTTCGGCTATACATGAAGCCGAAAAACCCGCCCTCGCATCGCCAGATACGGTTCTTCGGCCATGGGTATTGGCAGAAGTAGGATTTCTGCCCACATTTCACCTGGGCCCGAGAAAGCACCCTACGAAAATCGAGTACGAGCTAGTGACTGTGAACGTGCTCATGCTCCCCAACCGCTCTCAATCTTCCGAAGGCGTTCACTACCGCCTCTGTAAGAGCGGGATGGATCGTCTGCGAAACTGCCAGAGGCATATAGTCCTGACGGCCTGCATTCATGAGGTAGACCAACGACTGGACAAGGATGGCAGCGTGTGGTCCAACTATGTGGGCACCGAGAATCGTACCCGTTCCTCTCTCAACGATCACTTTGACAAAGGCGCTCTCCTCGCCCATTGCGTAGCCCTTGGCGACATCATAGTACTTATTCACGCCAACGAGAATCTGATGGTCCGCCGACGCCTCCGCCTCGGTCAGGCCAACAGAGGCGATCTGAGGATACGTGAATACGGCATGCGGTACCGCATGCTCATCCAGTGGATGTTTGCCCTCCGTGAACGCGTTCCTCCAGACGATATCAGATTCATAGTTCGCCGTATGGCGGAACATGTTCCTCCCAATGGCATCACCCAACGCCCAGATGTTCTCCTTCGAAGTCCTGAGATAGTCGTCGACCACGATCCAACCTCTGCAGTCCGTTTCGACACCGGTTTTCTCTGGCTTGAGCAAGTCCGAATTGGACTTCCTCCCAGCCGCAATGAGGATATCTTGTGCTGAGAACTCATACAGCTTGCCGCTCTCGCGTTTTCTCGCGACGATTACCTTCTGGGTCTTCTCAGCGGTCGCGCGAAGGACCTCATGATTGGTGAAGACCCTGCAGTACCTTGACATCTCATTCCTGAGGAGATCAGATATCTCGGGCTCTTCATGTGGAACGAGTCTCGGGTTCCTTCCGATGATTGTGACCTTGGTACCGATGCTCGAGAAGAAGTGCCCGAACTCCGTAGCGATGTGCCCACCGCCCACGATCAACAGACTCTCGGGGGGTTTCTTGATGTTGAAAATCGTTCGGCTTGTTTGATACCCCACATCATCCAAGCCATCAATGGAGGGTACAAACGGTCGGGCACCTGATGCGATGACTATCTTGTCGGCCCGGATTCTATCCCTCCCCGCCTGCATCGTGTAATCCGAGATGAACCAAGCGTCCGTATTGTAGAAGTCAAGGTCATCTGTCGCCCGCACTCCACGTTCCATCTCCTTTCTGCCGTCAAGGACGATCTCCCACGTCCTTTTCATGATGAGGTTGAAATCCACCTTCTGAAGGCTCAGGTGAACGCCCAGTTTCTCCGCATGTTGCGCGGTCCGAATCACGTCCGCCGGGTAGATCATGACCTTGGAGGGTATGCAGCCCCTGTTCAGACATGTGCCTCCCAGGGGACCGTTGTCGATGACCGCGACCTTCAAACCTTGCGAGACCGCCGACGAGGCCACATTCATTCCAGCGCCGGAACCTATGACGATTAGATCGTAGGTCTTCATCCGAAACCTCCTCACTCCAGCCCGATTCGTAGTCGCTACCCTATCCTGCCTACATATCACTTACGGGATTCCTATTGCAGTCCGGTTGCCCTTGTCAACTCTGTCACGTTGCTCCTCGTGAAGAATCCATCGAAACCCGCGTATCTGTGGATGTACTCCATCACCAGCATGGAAAACTCGGAGGGAACGGTGAAAGTCTGTTCAAGACCCTCCTCCTCGGAACCAACGAGATCCAGAAGGAATCTCTGCCCCTCTGCCTTCAGCGCTTCAACGACTTCCTTGATTCTTGAGGTGCTCCAGGCCAAGTGATGGACCCTCGTCCCGTAGTCCACGATGAATCTCTCTGTGGGCTCAAAGGCCGCGGAAAGCCCCTGATACGGCTTTATTCCGGTCGTGAAGACCATGGCAAAATCCTGCCCGACCATTCTGGTGACATTCGTGATTGAGTTCAGATTCTTCACGTATATGGAGAACTGGAAGTGATAGGGGAGTAAGGTCAGCCATTCCCTCATAGCTTGTATCCTGTCGTCCGCTCGGACCCGTGTCGCCGCATGATCGAGGTAGTCCATGGATAGAACGAAGTCCCTTGATTCCTCATCAACATCAATGGTTGCTTCCTCATCTCTGCCTCCTGCGTAGTTGTGATCCCCGCCCTTCCATTGAATGTAACCCACTGAATTCCCTGTGAGTGGAGATGGAGCTGTCTGGATGAAGCGGTAGTTTCCGAAGTCGAAAACCCCATCAGTGAGGAACGTGACCGCTCGAGATCTCTGGATCTCATGAATTTTGTCTATGTCTGAGACCTCAAAAACAAACGTTTCGAGCCGTGTATTGGTATCCCCCTTCGTCTTCTCTCCGAGATTGAAACTTGCGAAGGGGTTCTTCGCTTCCCTCTTGGCTTCCTTCACGATGAATCTCGGCGGCTGCTCGGAGGACATGACGCACCAGAGGGAATCGTCATTCTGATAGCACCCCGATGGCTGAAGCGGGGTCATTCTCTGAAGCTCCTTGACCGTATCAGCCATCTTTCCCGACGCTACCTGGACGACTATGGAATCGATGGCACCTACTAGCTCTCCCAAGCCAAACGCATCGCTCTCCTTCTGAGCCCCTTGGACCTCTTCCAGCAGTTTCTCTTCATCAAGGGCAGCGACTTGATGTTCCTCGGCACAGCTGGGACACTTGGGCTCTTCAACATGGAAGATTTCTCTGCAATTCGGGCAAGCGAGTTTCATGCAAATCAACCCCGGGAGCCAATACTGCCATTCGTGCTAAAGAGGCTTTGCAGTTGTCAACATTCGCCCCTGCGAGAGGCACAATCCTCAAAGCATTTCGTTGTCGATAAGCACCTGTGCCGCTTCTCCGGCCGCGCTTGTGGACAGGGCAAGAGCTTCCGTTACTGCCCTCGAAGCCCCCGAGAAATTCGCAAGGTCTGTTTCATCGACCGCCAAGCCGACCTTTCGAGCAACATCCACGAAGAAGGGTGAGTGGGCTGTGTTGACTGCCAGATTTGCCTCCAGGAGAACTGCGTTCAAGTATGCAGTCAGAATCTTCTTTCCTCCGGAAACATTGTCCTCCATCATGGACGTTTCCTGAATCAGGTTGTTTCCTATTATCAATTCTGATTTCAGTCTCTCAGCGAATTGATAGATCCTTAATGCATGTCTGAGATCCATGTTCATCGGTACGTCGTGAATGCTATTTCGTCTTTTGGATATCTTGTGTATGAAAAACCTCGCAATGAAGCTCCCAGTATCGGATCCAACTCCCTGCGACTGCCCTAAGCCTATTCGAGGCCTTTTGAGCAGGCTTCTCTGCAGATATCGCAGTCCTTCTTGCAGGGCTCCACATGAACGTTGACATCAAACCCCTCCAGCTTCAACCCGACGTCTCTGGAGAGACTGTGAACCAGTTCATGAACCTCTTCCACCGTCATGTCTGCATCCACGATAATGTGCAAGTCTATCTCGCCACCTCTTCCGTGGGGCCTGACCCTTATGTTGTGGGAGGAGAGAACCTCGTCGTAGCGCTGGATCGTTTCACCAACCAGCACTTCCCAATCCTCAACGATTCCTGTCCGGTCAACGGGCTCGACATGGACCGTGGGCTCCATTTTGACGGCCTCTTGAATGGAAGCCTCCACTTCGGTCGCTATCACGTGGGCGTCCTTCGTTGTGATTTCCTCCTCAACGGCCACATGGAGGGACATCACCTTTCGTGTGCCGTATTCATGAACTCTTATCTCATGAGCGTCTTTGACCCCGTCAATGGATTTGGCTATCTCCACGACTCTCTCAACGACCTCTGCTGGCGGCGCTCTTCCCAGAAGCTCATCGCCCGATTCCTTCACGAGCTTGATACCAGTGATTATGATGACGAGAGCGACGAGAATGCCGAGGGCAGGATCAACGATTCTCAGCCCCTCATCAAATGTCGTCAAGTAGATGCCACCTGCGATGAGGGCGGAAACGATGGCGTCGAACCTATGATTCCATCCATCGGCCATGAGGACGCGGCTGTCAATCTTTTTTCCTATTCCGAACGCGAACCGCGCCATCAGTTCCTTTACAACCGCAAATGCCAAGATGAGAATGGAGATCAATGGCTGAGAGCTTATGGTTGGGCTCATGAGGCCTTGTGCAGAGCCGACTAGTACCGCTGCCCCCATCACAATCACTAGGGTTGCGACCGCAATGGAGAGAATCTGCTCCACTCTGGCGTGACCATAAGGATGTTCCGGGTCGGCCTCTCTTCTCGCCAACCTGAACCCGAAGAGAATGACGAGGGAAATGCCGATGTCCGTCAGGTGATTCAGCGAATCACCAAACAGAGCCACGCTTGAAATGAGGAGACCTATCATAAGCTTCGAGACGAAGAGCAAAGCATTCCCCACTAAACTGACTGTACTCTCCAGGGTACCGTATTTTGACCGAACGACGGGGTCTACCGGGTCTCCGTAGTCAGGAATAATGGACAAGGAAAGCTTTCAAAGCCTCGCGTGCTCTTAAGGATTACCTCGAATCACACATGAAACGCCCCGAGAGCCCGCGGCTCTACCTATCATCCGGAGGGAACCCGGAACCTCTTGTCCCCGAGGACTCTCCCTCGGAATACAGTCTGACGACCCTTTGCGGGAAGGGGATGTCGATTCCTTCCTCCGCTAACCTGGTGTTTATCTCCTTTCTGAAGTCGCTCTCCACCTTTCCCCTGTTGCCCAGGTCATCGACCCAACACTTAAGCATGAAGTTCAGGCTGGAATCTGCAAACTCAAGGAATCTGACGAAGGGCTCGGATCCCTTGTCCTTTAGAACGTTTGGATGAGAGTTCGCGATTTCGAGGAGGATCTCCTCAACTCTCTGAGGGTCTGCGCCATACTCAACACCCACATCGACTCTGACGCGGGTCCTCTCATCCGGTTGAGTCTGGTTCAGTATCTTCATGCTCGCGACCTTGTTGTTCGGAAGGATTATGATGTTGTGCCCGGAGAGATCGTAGAGCTTCGTGCTTCTTAGGCCCACGTCGAGTACCCTGCAGGTCTCTCCGGACTCCAGTACAAGTCTGTCTCCGACGGCAAACGGTTGGTCCAACATGATGTGTATCCCGCTGAAGAAGTTGCTGAGGGTGTCCTGAGCCGCGAAGGCGATTATGAGTCCGAGAACACCCAATCCCGCAATAAAGAACGTTATGTCGTATCCGAAGTACTGAATCACGAAAATGAAACCGATAATCACTATGACTACCGCACCAATCTTGTCGATGACTGGAACGAGTCTGTCGTCGAGAGTGGATTGTGTTCTCATTGCCAACCTCCTTCCGTATTGAATCAGGACCTTTCGGAAGATTTGGTATGCGACCCATGTCATGAGAAGGATCATGAGTAATCCGTAGACCGTCTGGAAGACGGACATGACATCTTCCTCCAGTCCGAGTATGCTCAGTGAGGAAAAGGCTCCGTATAGGACTATTATGGCGAAGATTGGACCCTTCAGAAGCCCGACGACAGTGTCATCAACGAGACTCTCGGTCTTCCCGGCTCTCCTTTTTCCCACTGGCACGACGACTGCCATGAGAATGAGGCCAACGGCCATCCATATCAGGACGGTGAAGAGAAAGGCCCCCCACCTATTGTCCAGAGGCTCAGGGAGGAAGTTCTCGTAGACGCCGAAAATTTTTCCGTACGGGTTAGCCCCCGGGGTCATCCCAGTCAGCCTGACAGAGAGACTGAAACTTTCCTCATCTACGCTTCCGGAGTCAATGTTCGAGACCTCAACGTTCAATTCGAGCACGACTTCTTCCAGATCCGTCTCTGGCGGGGACTTGAAGACTACGGCTATGAGAGTATCGTTTCTTGGATTCAGAATGAACTTCCCCTGTGCCGCGGAGGCTGAGAATCCATCGGGCAGGGTTCCGATAGTTGCATTGACATAATATGGTGAGGTTCCATTGTTAAACACTATCCATCCATAGGTCGCACTTTCTCCCAGGTCTAATGTTTGACCCGAAGAATCCGCTGAAAAGATGAGAACATCACTGGTGCCAACAGAATCAGCAGATGCATAGCCCGGAGTGGCCAGCAAGAGAATAGCTAGGAGGACTGCAGGTATCATCAGGTCCCGTGTCTTCATTAGCTACGCTTTGATGCTGGATTGAGATATAAAGCTTCGTTTTGGTCGAGCATCGCCGCAAGGACGCGCAGTTCTGAAGACCTTCCCATGGGGCATGCAGCATTCGTAACCAAAACAATCGCTCAAAGCTTTCTGAGCACTCTCTTGACCTTCTCAATGCCTTTGCGTGTGAGTCTGAATTTCTTTCCAGGGAATGACTGGCTTTCTCGATAGCTCTCGAGGTAGTCCTGCTCCTCGAGCCTTGTGAGGTCCTCTTTGAGGAGCGTCTCATTCGGACTCGCGCCCATCTTCTCCAGTTTCTGAACAAGTCCTCTGAGTGTCAATTCCTCCCTGCTCTCGTGAAGGGCCTCGAGGATTCTGTACCATCGATACTCAAAGAATGCAGACCCCTTGAGCGAGATCCCTGAGTTCTTTGCTCGGAGCTGGTGGCTTCCAATCTGCTTTCGGGGAAATCTGCTCACATCCTCCATGGTTATATCTTGGACGGGCGCGGATAAGTATTTTTTGGTACAGGCTTTTACAGATGGCGCGAATCATACTGTTATGCGCAGTTCTCGGTTATCGCCATTGGCGAGAAGGGGGCCTGCGAGTGGAATCTATTACTCTTTCCCCAAAACTGGCGGGAAACATATAAATCGGAGGAACCTCTCCGAGACACAAATCCATGACACCCCTCCATGCGATCATCTTGGGCTTGGTTCAAGGACTAACCGAGTGGCTTCCCGTTAGCAGTTCCGGCCATCTTGTCCTTCTTCAAGAGTTCTTGGGTCTGGATGTGCCTATATTCTTTGACTTGATGCTTCACTTGGCAACTGTCATTGTCGTGACCTTCGTGTTCAGAGGGGATATTCTCGGCATCTTTCGCTCTCTGAAAAGAACCTTCAGACTCAAGAGGGAGGGGATGAACCTGAAGGATATCCTGAAGTCCGAGAGACCCTCACTCCTCGCTTGGTTCGTCGTTCTCGGGAGCATCCCCACGGCCATACTGGGGTTCGTCCTTTACGATCTCATCAAGTCCCTATTCAGCAATCTTCTTGTCATCGGAATCGCCCTTCTTGCGACCGGGACCATTCTAGCACTGACCATCCCATCGAGAAAGAAGAAAGAATTCATGACGACCTATGATGCCCTTTCTATCGGTCTCGCTCAGGGCATATCCCTCGTTCCTGGCTTGTCAAGGTCTGGACTTACCATTTCCCTTGGAATGCTGAGGGGGATTGACCGTGAGCTCGCGGCTCGATATTCCTTCCTGCTCTCCATCCCGGCCATCCTCGGTGCTGGGACGTTCGAGCTTCTTGAAGTTATGGGCAACCCGCCACCCATCGATCCGTTCCTACTTGCAGTTGCCTTCCTTTCTTCCCTCATTTTTGGCTACCTCTCAATCAAAGCTCTGTGGTTCATCATCAAGAGGGCGAAGCTTTACTACTTCTCCGCATACTGCTTCCTAATAGGATCCATAGTTCTCAGTTACGCATTGCTCGCTTAGCCGCAAAAGGATTTGGAGACGAATCACGCTCCCAGTGCTCCTTCTGTGCGGGACGAACAATCAAAGTGCAAGGAGAAGCCTCTCAACAGAGATTACGAGAACCAGGGAATAGAACTGCAGGAGCACGGCAACCTTTGGCAGGAGCGGCAAGTCCTTTCTCAGAAGCTCTTCAAAGAATTCATCGATGGATGCCTGAAGCTTCCGTATCTCCTCCTCCGACAATTCCTTCTTGAAGTTGAGGGGAAGCTCCCACAACCTCTCGTAAACCCTGTGCGAATGGATGCTCAGCCTCGCTTCTATTATCTTTTGAGCTCCCGCCACATATTGCCGACTTCCCAAGAAGATGAGACCTTCTGATATAGCGGACATGAGAAGCGTGGGGAGCAGTCGACCATTCAGATGGGTTATTACGTCTTGTGCAGCGAGAGTCCCGATGGCTGTCAAATCAAACATGCTTGCGACTTCGTTGAAATCCTTGGACGTAATCTCGGACTGCAGTTCCACATTGAACTCGTAGAAATCCCTCACAACATCGAGAGTGTCCTCGATCGCCCGCTCAATCCTTTCCTTTGACCTCCGTTTCTGAAGTTTCAATGCGGTTTTCAGCGCATACAGCTCGCCGGTCAACTTCCACAGACTCTCGGGAGACATATCCTTCATGATGGAGATGAGTCTCTTCTTGGTCTCCTCGGAAGTCATCATTGTCCCCCAAAGGTACTCTGCTATAAATGCGTAATCAGAAAAGGGCATGCTATCGTCCAATGAAAGGGCCCGACCAGAGAGGTAGTCCACAATGGCAAGGGGAGCGTTGAGAGGGACCAAAAGGGACCCTCATATCGTCATCTCATCATTGCGATAGCGGTGTGAGATTCGCCATCCGCGTAGACATCGACCCCTTGGGGGATTCTGATCAGGCGGACATTCTCCGAATGCCAACGATTCTTGCTCTCCAACAGAATCTTCTCATTCAGATATCCTCCCTTCTCTAGCCAAAGAGGGATGTACAAGATGTTAGTGGCCAACATGTCCCCGAAGAAGTGAGTGCCGTAAGAGAGTTCAGGCGAGAATCGTTGATAGCTCACCTCAACGATGACTGAAGCATTGCTGATCTCCGCGTATCTGACCGGGATTCCAAGCTCTGGATTCTGCGTTGCCCATCTCCCTGGCCCTATCAAGATGTAGTTCTTGTTCTCCATGGTTCTGTTCAGTCTGCCTATGTCTCGAGCTATCGAAAACCCTTTCCGGAAGTCATAGATCGTGTGAGGAATGAACACTATATGTTTCAGCCTCCTCTTCACTCCATTCCCCAGGATTCTCTCCGCTCGGAAGATGATTCTATCGTCCGGAATGGCCTTTGGCAGCCTGATCCTCCTATGTTCCGGCCTCCCGCCCAAAGGCCTGACTTGCAGGAGGTAGAATATTCCCTTCTCCTCGCCATTCTCATCGGGCTCAAAATTGACCGCGAACTCAATATCTACCGGCAACCCGAAGAGCCTTTCCAGATTCTTCAGAAGACTCTTTATTATCGGGACAAAGGGCATGTACTCGTTGCTGTTCAGGATTGAATCGAATGTGGCCAGTAATCTCTCTCCATTGCGTGGCCCAAACTTGGCATCTGTGAGATAGCCCTCGGGGGAAACGGCCGAACATATCATGGGAAGCTTCGTGTTTGAGCCCCTGAGATTGGTGATCTGCTCCTCTATCAGCAGTCCTGACCTGTAGTCCAAGACATCAGCGATCTCTTGTGAATACCTGATTATGTCTTCGACGACCATGCCCTCAGGTCTGAGGCTCGGGAATGCCGGAGAAAAGACCCTGGCAAAGTAGCGACCGACGGCTCTGGTCCCTAGCCCGAGAACCAACCTGGCAACGCCATCCGCTGATTTTATCCTATTGGTCCATGGATAGTAGTTGCGCGAGAACCCCACTCCCGCGAACAGGGGATAGTACAGTCCATCAGGATAGTGGGATCCCACCATGCTCTGGATGAGAACGCCCATTTTTTCATCCTGCCAAGCCATCTTGTGCTTCTTCCTGTACTCCTTGGCATCATCACCGAAGGTCGATATGAAGACTATCTTGATCGCGGTCTCGAGTTGCGAGATCCTCTCCTCCAAACTCCCATCATTCGGAATGAATACAGATTGATATATTCCAGCGAAGGAGTGCCTGAGACTATCTTCAAGAGAGCTGGAGGACCGAACCGCCAGCGGCCTTCTTTCCTCCTCTAGGATGCCCCTTAGGAAGTCCATGCACTGTGCGGACAGTTGCCCCGCAATGATCCTTCTGTTCATCTCCGGAACATCTATCTCATCATCACACTTCATCTGGACGATGTCGTTCACATTGTTCAGTTCCATGAAATCATCGAAGACATCAGTTGCGAGAATCCAGGAACGGGGAATTCTTAGTCTGTCTTGATGTTCGCAAAGGACCTCGACCCGCTCCTCAATCGCTGATTTGGAGAACACGAGCCCTATGGATTTGCCGCCGACGGCGCTACTTCCGAGCAGACTGAATCCTGACGGAAGCGAATCAACATCCACTCTGAAATCTGTGAAGCCGGCGTCCGCTTTCACGGTATTCGAATAGTGTTACATGCCTATAAAATCTACACGGTGAAACGCGTCAATTGCCCATTTCTCTGAAGACTCTCAAGCGGGGATGATTTTCACGTGAGCCTTCCTGCCCCCATCGCCCCATCCCGAATGACCTTTCTCTCTATCGGTCAAAAGCAGCGGGCATCTGAGATGGTGGGTTCTCAGTCCTTTGGCGGTGGTGGCACTTTCTTCTTGGGCCTGGGGCTGACCTTCTTGGGTTTCGCCTTCGCCTTGGCGGTCTTCTTGGGAGATGTCCTCTTTCTGGGTGCAACCTTCGTTGGCTGTTTCCTCACCCGCTCGGAAGACTCGGGAGGTGGCGGTGGCGTCTCAACATCCATCTCAGGGATGAGAAGCGGCTGCAGCCTTCGCAGCTCCCGCTTGTGTTTGGCGACAAGTGCTCTTCTGGCCGCCTTCTCTCTGGATATCTGCTTCCTGAGTCTCTTGCTTCCCGAGAAGGCATACAACATGCCCAGAAGGAATACCAACGCAAGGATGAGCATGATGATCCAGAGGTACTGATCAAGCAATCCTGCTTCCCTTCTCTCATCAGGAACGGTTGGGTCTGTTCCGTCGCGGTACTCCACGATGTTCGGCAGCCCGTCTCCGTCGGGATCGCCCAAAGGACCTTCCGCTAGATCGCCGAAATACTCTTCTTCCCAGGAGTCTGGAAGTCCGTCATTATCGGCGTCACCGGGAACTGATGCGGAAGCACTGAGCGTGGTCCCACTGACCTGGTTGCTGTCCGCGGATTGCAGGCTCGCGTCCACGACTCTCACGACGAAGTAGTATGTTGTCTCAGGCTGGAGATCGACCATCACATATTCGGTGACGGACTGAACTGTGGTGCTCACAACCAGGATTCCCAATTCGCCTACGTTTTCCGACCTGTAGATGTCGTATCTGGCGAAGTCGGGGTCGGAGTTCAGATCCCACCTCAGAGTCAAAGAATAGTCTGCGATGTTGAGGGGGTCCCACAGCTGCACAGGAGTCGGAGGACCGTCGTTCGGAAGCGTCCTGGCCATCACCTGATTCGAGTCCGAGGCCAAGCCGCCTACGTCAGTGACTCTGACGACGAAGTAGTAGTTGGTGTTCTGGTAAAGCTCGGTGACGATGTAGGTGGTCTGGTCTCTTGCAGTTAGCCTCGCCACGGAGGATCCAGGAACGCCAGGGGTTGTCGACATGAGGATGTCGTA
>JBHIBK010000029.1:0-11555 GCA_046759065.1 Thermoplasmata archaeon
ATTCCCACCTTGACATTCGAATCGGCAATGATCAGGCTGCTTCCCTTCACCATTCCGAGCTCGCGGACCGGGACGCCCGCCATGATATCGAGAAACCTGCCTTCCTCCCCCCGCCGGACTTCGACCAGCCACCTAGTGTTGCTCTCCGAAAACATATTTGCGCTCGTCCTCAAATCACCAGTCTTGGACAAGTCGATGAAAGCGCCAATGTTCCCGCCCAAGGCCATTTCGGCCATCGCGACGGCAACCCCGCCGTGAGAGACATCATGACAAGAGGCCACTGCCTTCTCGTTGATGGCTCTGAGGACGGCATGAAGACTCCTCTCCAACGTTTCCACATTCACATTGGGGACCGTGCTCGAATAGCCTCCAAAGGCGCGAAAGTACTCCGAACCCCCCATTTCGTTCTTGGTCTCTCCTATCAAGAAAATGGGATTGTCCTGACTCTTGAGGTCCGACGTGATGCAATTCCGCACATCCGGGACCTTTCCCACTCCGAGAACGACCGGAGTCGGTGGAACGGGACCCTGTTCCGTCTCATTGTAGAAGCTCACGTTTCCTGAGGGGATGGGAAGCTGAAGATGTGAGGCCACATGGCCTATCCCTCGCACTGTCTCCCGGAAGAGTCCAAGCCTATCCGGCTTCTCCGGATTCCCGAAATTGAGGCAGTTCGAGAGGGAGTGAGGAACGCCTCCGACAGCCGCGATGTTCCTGCAGACCTCATCCACAACCGACATACCACCTCTGTACGGATCTATCTCGGAGAATGCGGGGTTTGTGGCGGTCGCTATTGCCATACCGCGGAACGAGTCCTCCAGAGGCTTGAGCACAACGGCGTCTCCGTGACTGGCATAGCCGATTTTGCCCTGCAATGGCTTGATGACGGTCGCTCCCCGAACCTCGTGATCGTATTGATGGATCACCCATCCCTTGGAGGCGACATTCGGTGAGGACAGAAGCGTGAGAAATGCCTCGTTGTAGTCCTCTGGCTCATTTGGTACCGTCTCTGGCTTCTCCTTGGGTCCTGGGTCCAAAAGATACTCTCTGTAGTATTCGGGACCAGCTGTGTAGAAGTCAAGGTCCAACTCGAGAATCTTCTCCCCTTTTTGCAGCACCCTGACGACTCTGTCCTCAATCACGTGACCGATTCGTGTTGCCATGACGTCATACAGCCTGAAGATGTGAAGGACGTCATCCACCTTCTCGGGAGGGACTGCCAGCATCATTCTCTCCTGGGATTCGCTGACCCATATTTCCCAGGGTCTGAGCCCTTCCTCCTTCAAGGGGACGTTTTCTATGTCCACCTCGGCTCCGAAGCCGCCCGCCAGAGCCATCTCCCCCACGACGCATGACAATCCTCCGCCGCCAAGGTCCTTCATCCCGTGCAGCAGTCCCCTTTCCGCTGCCTCGAGGCAGGCGTGAATCAGCGGTTCCTTTGTTATCGGGTCACCCAACTGAACCGCTCCTCCCATCCACTCCTCTTCCATATCCTCGGTCAATTCCACGGATGCGTAGGTGACCCCGTGAATTCCATCCCTTCCAGTGCGCCCGCCCACGAGAATGAAAACATCTGAGCTGGTCTTCACCGCGTTCTTCTGGAGTTTGCTCTTCTTCGCGATTCCAACGCAGCCCACGTTGATGATGCAGTTCCCAAGATAACCCTCGTGGAAGTACACGCTCCCCGAGACCGTGGGTATCCCTATCCTGTTGCCATAGTCTCTGATTCCGGCCACGACCCCCTCGAAGAGATACCTTGGATGTTTGACCCCCTTCGGAAGCCGTTCATAGGGGAAATCAAGCGGACCGAAGTGAAGCGGGTCGATGAGAGCCACTGGCTGCGCGCCCATGCAGAGGACATCACGGATTATCCCCCCTATTCCAGTGGCCGCTCCACCATACGGTTCGACCGCGCTCGGATGGTTGTGACTCTCGATCCTCAAAGCATATGCGTAGTCGTCATCGAAATCCACCACACCAGCATCCCCCCTGATGAGAACAGTCGGCGTATCGATGCTGATCAGGTATTCCTTGAGAAAGACCTTCGAGGACTTATAGCAGCAATGCTCTGACCAGGCCTGTCCGATGGACTGCAGTTCAACGTCGGTCGGGTTTCTGCCCTTCTTCCTGTAGTAGCCCTGAATGCGCTTCATCTCGCTCAAGTCCAGAGCAAGCCCGCCATCATCGCTCAGCCTGACCAAATCACTATCGGAAGCATTCAGAATGTCAATGAAATGAACATCGGAAGAGAACTCCAATTCCCCATCCTCCTGATGATTCGGGTAATGCGGGACGCTTACTTAAGAGTTCCATGAGATGCGGTGCTACTCGAACCTGATTTGGTAGTCGTGAATGACGGGATTAGCCAGTAGGCGGTTGCACATCTCCTCGAGAGCCTTCCTCGCTTCCTCCTTGTCTTCCTCCTTGAGGTCGATTTCGAACAGTTTCGCAGACTTCACATCCACCGCATTCTCGAATCCCAGAAGTTTGAGCGCTTTGAGGGTGTTAGCCCCCTCGGGATCCGCAACGCCTTTCTTCAGGTATATCTCCACAAACGCCTTCACCATGGAATCACTTCGGTGGAATGTCGGAGCTACCTAATTATGGTTTCTTTCAGGCGACTTCATACGATTGCTCAATGAGCTTCCACGCTGACTCCAGATGATCCTTCCCTCTCACCCAGAATCTGCTCCTGAACCATCCCCAGCCCTGATTGAGCGGAACAGATTGAGCAAGACCGTCAGGGTCCTTCAGTTGCTCGAAGGATGGCAGTATGAATACGTCGATGTCTTCCTTATGCAGTCTCATCTCGGCGAACACCTTGCCCTTCTTTCGGCTCTTGACGGATATCCAGTACTTCATGACCCTCTCCTCGAAGCTGTCACCGTTGTTTTCTTCGAAGGCCTCTATCCTTTCTCTAAGCATCAGGTAGAGTTCCCTTGCCTTGGAGCCACCTCGAGCCAGTGCATCCATCAGGTCACCTTCCGCATCACGAAGAGATACTTGAATCCTCGGAGAAAGAAGTTGTACTTCAGCGCCCTCCTCTCCCAGAGCTCGGTCCTCGTACGCTGGTTGCGGACCTTGACAGCGACTATGTCGACTGGTTGGAAGTACTGAACGAGGATGTCAAACACCTTGAATCCGACTGGTGTGAACCTCCTGCGCCTGAACTGATCCGCAATGACCCATCCGAGAATTCCTCCCCGCTTCAAGGTTCTGTGAGTCTCCTTCGCAACCTTTTCGAGTTCCTCGTAGAATCGTTCATCCTCACAAGAGATCTTTCCTATGCAGTCCGGGTGATTTGAATAGTGGATGTTGTCGCTATACGGCGAGTCCAGGAAATGGAGGTCCACGCACTCATCCTCCAACGGGAGGTTCCTCGCATCGTTCTGGATGATGTCGCTCCGAATCGAAGCGATGTCGTACCCTATGACTCTGCGATTCTCTTCTCTAGCAACATCAATCGTGGTCCCGCTTCCCGCCATACAGTCCACAACCAAGTCCCCTGGTTCCGTGAACCTCTGAATGAGATTGCGGATCACAAAAGCCGGAGTCACACCGGGAAACCTGTTGTCTCCCTTCTTCGTCTCCCCATAGCTCTGACGCGGGTAGTCCCACAGCGTGGTCACTTGTGCAGTAGAATCGACGCACTTCTCGCTGTCTTCCTCCGGAATGACCGAACAGACCATCGCATCCCTCCGAGGATAGAAACGAGTCGTAAGCAATTAAACTTGTGGCAACTAGCAAACTGACACACGGCGATGGTGGATGAGCCCGGTTGAGGACACTCGGGCGGGGTTCGCGTTCCTCCCCCGCACCGACAATGTCAGTGGATTCTGGGCCAATTCCACCTCATTTCCAGACGTCGATGGCCTTTCTCAGATGCTCCGCGCAGAGCGAGTGTCCCTCCTTTCTCCACCAGCCTGCGTCCACGCCATCGGAATCTATGATGACGTCGCTCCTGTATTCATTCCCGTCGATGACAATCCTGCCGAACTCGTAGGAGTCTATCATCAACCGGATATCGCCCGGGGAGGCAAAATCACTTTCTGTGTGACAGCTACGGAAAGGTCGCTTCGACCCTTCTTGCGAATGTCAAGTAACCGGTATGACCGAGCATCTTGAAGCTGGGTCTTGTTCCCATCTCTCCGACCTCTATTCGCCTTTCCAGCGTCTCAAGCGTCCTGACCTCGATGAATGGAGCCTTCTTCAGCTCCTTGACCGTCCTCTCCACCTGGTTCATCGTCGGAACGTATGATGCGAAGTGCCCACCAGGTTTGAGGGCCTCGAGGGCCGACCCAATTGCGTCCCAGGGATTGGGAATGTCGAGCACAACCGCATCCACATTCTTCTCGCTGATGTCTTCGACGACGCTACCCTCCTTCAGGGTGCAGCGATCCAGCATCCCAGCTCTGTCGATATTGGCTCTCGCAACTTCAAGGAAATCCCGCCTGGGCTCATAGGACACAACCCTACCACCAGGACCGACGAAGTTTGCCAGCACAATGGTCAGTGCACCTGAGCCAGTACCGCCCTCAACAACGACCCTCCCAGGGACGACATCGCAGTTCACGACGATGAGGGCGGCATCCTTGGGCAGGATTATCTGAGCCTTTCGATTGATTGATTCCACTCTGTCAAGAAGGCTCGGCTCTAGAACGAGGAATCTGGAGTCGCCAATCTCGATTGTCTTTCCCAGAACGCTCTCATCGATCCTGGAAGTATCAAGAACGCCGAATCTATCCAGCCTCACGGGACCGCCAGTAAGAGAAACAATCCTTTTCTTCCCCTTGGAATCCAAGAGCACTATCTGCTTCACGATTCTGAATGGATGACCCTACTTAAAGACTATGGAACCGAGTTGTCGATCGCCCAGACCGAAGCAGATGGGGCATATATCCAATACGCTTCTCCGGCCATGATGGGATCTGTGAGGTTGATCTTCTTGAGATAGTAAGGTGGTGCGGTGCCATCGTATCCTTCGGCTTCGGTGGCCCCAGTATCGCCGACTATGTAAGCCAGGAATGTCGGAGACCCGATGAGGTTATGCCCTTTCGCCAGAGGAACGGGGACTGTCGTGGGAACAAGACCCGCCACGGTCAGGTCTCCACCAGTTGGAACCTCGACCCAGAGACCCATCTGGACCTCGATTCCGGCGAGGTCCGAGTACTTCTTGACCGAACTCCAGGTCTTCCAGTGGTCAGCGGCATCGAGGGCATCGTACGTCCAGACTCTGCTCACGCCGATCGTCTGGAAAACGCTCGGGATGCTGTTGTCAGATGTCTGGACAGGGATCGATATCAGATGTATGCCCGCCGAAAGGGGCATCGTGAACTTGGCTGCGATGTCTGGACAGTCGGACTCAAGGACGCCGTCGAACGATCTGACGCAATAGAAGTAGTTCGATGGATCCCCGTGACCCACACCCGCGTCCATCCATGTGTAGGACGGGCTCTGGGTCGCTGTCATATTGTACACGTTCTGATACGGTCCAAGGTAGGACGTTGCCCTGTAGATGGCATAGTTGATGATGTCCATGTCTCCTCCTCCGTCATCCGGGGAGGCGTCCCAGTAGAGTGTCATATCGGCGAGAGTGGGCGTGAGCATCGCATCCGTCATGATTGGCATGGCGGGCTTCGCGGCACCGACAGCAGTCAGGCAGATCTCCTCGAACTCGAGATCTCCCCAATAGCCCAAGGAGTCCTGACCGTGTACCCAGGCCCTCCGGCATTGTCCGAGGAGCCAGGTGCCCGGAACGTTGACCACAGATGATACGCCCTCTACTGGATTGTTGAATAATCCGTCCGCCGCGTTCATGGCGGTTCCGGTGCCGTACTGAGCGAGTGTTGGTCTCGATTCCTGCAAGAAGTACTCGGCCGCACTGATGTCATTGTAGCCAGTGCTCACGTCATCGATGTTCGCCGTAAGAAGGAACTGCGTGTACGCAGACAGATTGAGCGGATTCGGATTGGAGGCGACGACGGTCGTCGCAGGACCGAGATTGTCGGGATCGTTCTCCCAGTTCCAATTGTATATCCTCAGGTATATGTCCGTGTCTCCCTTCTGGCTTCTCGCGTGATAGGTAGTGAAAATGGTCGTGTCGATTGTGTCCGTGAACGGCTGACCCTTTCCAAAGGGGTCCGCGGTGAGCTCGGATGTGACTCCAGACGCGTAGCCGTCCTGCGAGAAGATCACGTGGATGTTGGGCGATCCAAGTGTCGGAACCGTATCTTCTTCGTAGTAGGTGATGACAAGCGCATTGGAGGCGTCATCCATGTCGAGAATCGGCCTGGTGACGTAGTATGTCTGACTAACGATTCCGCCATATGGTGGGTCCAGTATCATTTTGTCAGGAGACCAAGGCCCGACGTTAGTCCAGGGTTCCCAGGTCTGGCCCATGTCATCGGTGTAGATAACGAACATCGTCTTGTCAGCACTGGAATCCAGGCCTTGGGTGAAGACGTCGTAAATTCTATTGCCATTCGGCCCTTCAGTGGTGCTCACACCAGCTGGAAACATGAGGCTGTCAAATGTATCCACAATGTCCTGCTTCACTCCAACGGAAGGATAGAAATTGAGACCGTCGAAGTACTGGAAGCACAAATCCCTGTCGTTCTGACCTGATCCAGCCAACCTCCAGTAGTACAGTATCCAACCCACCCCGTTCTGGTCAACCACTCCGTTCGGGAAGAAGTGATAGTTTCCGTCCTGCGGGGATATCACTGCTTCGTTGGTCTTATTGGTCCAAGTTTCTCCACCATCATACGAGAAGAACGCAAGCAGAGAAACCTGAGTCGGATTTGGCTGCCCGCTGAAGGCGTACTCAAGAACTTCGTTTATCAGGAGAAGCTGGTTCTTCGGTCCGTTAGGAGGATCAGGAAGAGCCAACAGGAACGTCATCCTCTTGACATTGTGCCAGCTGGGACCCGAGTTGGTGTCGACGTGACGGAGGTTCCATGTGCTGTACGGCGGGTCGGAATATGCCACATAGACCCAGTCACCGACTTCCTGTATGTTCGGATCGTTGCCGTGCCAAGTGATGAAGACACGATATGACCAGTTCGTGGAGCTCTCATTGAAGTAGGTCATTCGTATATCGGTGGGGCCATCCGGTATCCAGGTTATCTGATTTGGAGGTCCGAAGGTAAGGCCTCCATCCACCGAATGCTTGACCTCAACGCGCCCGCCCTGTGAGGCCTCGGCCTTGTATGCGATGAAGACGTGCTCCGTCGAGCCGTCATCGAATGCGACGATATGAGGTTCGGTCTGGCTATATGTCTCATTGGTGACCTGTATCACCCTCGGAAGTCTCTGCTGAATGACGCCCACAACTAGGCAAAGCCTATCCGAGGCAATCGGGTTCGTGATGTCGTTCTGAGAGGTTCCCTTTATGCAGAAGTTATGGACGCCAGGTGCAAGCAGGGTATCCGCAGATATGATGGCAGTCAAGTCCCTACGCTCGTTCGAAGCAAGTGCAAGATCGGCGACAACCGAGCCATCGTTGGTCCTGTATTCGACCGTAATCAGAGGCGGTTTGGTAGCTGTCTCACCCATGGCAATGGTATCCTGGTTCGCTCCGAAGTTCAATACATTGAAGGGGAAAGCTACCGAGCCGCCAGGATGAACCGCATACCTGAGCGGGTTCGTCGTTGTCAGGGCAACATGATAGTCGCGAATCGGCCCGACATCGGCTGAGAAGATGAGGGCAAATGGAGGATTGTTCATGCCATTGTCACCGGTCAGCCTGACCGTCCAGACCCCCTCCTCAGGGGACTCCACGAATATGTTCTCAACGGTGTTGTAGTCATCGTCCTCGTCGAAGTCGAATGTGAAGTAGTAGTCACTATCCCAATCGAAAACGGTCGGGTCAGGATAGGACCAATCATCGTACTCGGGGTAGTTGTTCTCCGTCGCGAAGAAATTGCCTTTGTAAACCACTCCGCTGGGCGAGATTGCCTCCAGGTCAAGGTCGTCTTGGAGGAAGGCGCCCATTGGAGCCATGTGAACCATGGTTATCTTCAGGGGAGTCCTCGATGACCTCACATAGAGGTTCATGCCACCATCCGTTGCCGCGTCCCAGGTCGCTCCTGCACCAAGATTGCCCGTTCCCCACTGATTGGTCCGAGGTGGTGTCGGAAACAGAGAGTTGCGGATGTTCACCTTTCCCCAGCCTTGGTCATAGCTAGGATAGCCATATCCCATGTCCTCGGCACCGTTGATGAGGGTTGCCTTCACGAGAGGCGACGTTATCTGGCTTGTCGTTAGACTGTAGTAATCCTTGTAGTATTGCCTTGCCAGAGCGGAATGTCCCGCAATACGCGGTGTGGACGCGGACGTCCCTCCCATGTACCAATAGTCAGCTGTGGTTGGGTTGTAATACTGATAGTCGGTAATGTCCGCATACTCGTTCTCGGCCGCTCTGCCGGATTTCGGCCCCGCAAGCTCGGATGTTCCAACGATATCCGGCTTCAGTCTGGACTCCACTGGACCTCGGCTGCTGTACGAAGACAGTTGCGAAGGATCGTCCGATCCGGCACCCTCGAAGGGGCGGTCGTTCTCACCGGCTCCGACGCTCATTGCGTTGTGTGCGTTTCCCGCACCGCTGACAGTGTTCCATGCAGGACCTTCGTTCCCAGCGGCGAAAACAACAAGCGAGTCTTGGTTGGCCCACATGAAATTGTCAACATCCATAGCTGTTAGTCCGTAGAGGTTCTGCACGGACCCCGGTCCCCAGCTGTTGGAGTGCTGTCGCGCTCCGTCAGCATACTGGAGCTCCCAAACATCGGGTGTCGGGACCATCAGACCTCCACTAGTACCTGTGGAGTCGAAGGAAAGCTCAGCCTCTGGAGCCACTCCCGCGTACCCGCCTGTGTAGTCATTGTCGCAGGGGTCATAGACTCCATCCACAATCTCCTTGACGTACCCGTTCCCGAGGGCATCACCCGCCACGTGAGTCCCATGTCCGTCAGGATCGTCATAATGTCCGGTCCACGCTCTTATGGTCAGAACCCTGTCCATATCACAGCCAGGACCAGGGCCCTTGAAGAAGTCTGGGTGCCCGCTAACCAAGGACCCCGTGTCGAATCCGGTGTCCGCAAATCCAATGACCTCTCCTGCACCAGTTACATCCATAGGCGTTCCGGAGACTGGATTGTAGAGCCCGCTTGTGGAGCTGAGTTGCGCTTCGTAGTTCATTTCCAGGAGTGCCGCTCTGTTGTTGTACACTACGATTGGGAGGTCCTCCACCACACGCCTTACGTCGGGCATGCCGACGAGTTCCTCCATTTGGTATCCTGCGACCGTCACACTGACAGTTCCATGACGACTGGAGGTGCCATATACAACCCCCAGGCTTTCAATCTCTCTCAGGTTCCGATCGAAGTCCGCATCCGCGAAGAGGTAGACCTTGACTTTCACAACCTGTGGGTAGAGAAGGTCAGAGGAGACCTTGAATGCCGGATAGTACGGGCTGAGAAATCGAATGTAGTCGAGATTCCTTACCTCGGAAACCACTGACTCGTCCATCTTGACGATGTAACCATTGTAGGGGATGTACTCGTACATCCTAACCCCGAGGTCCTTCAGCTTCTCAACCCTATCGGCGGTCATATAACCCACATACTGAATGACATAGTAGTCACCAGTTTCCACTCCGGAATACGTTTCTGTCAATGCACGAGCATCACTCGTGTCGATCTCCAATCCAGAATCATAGAACCAAAGAAACGAAGGTTCTTCGACAGATTCGTGTTCCCTTTCCAATGAAGAGCTAGTGGCGCTTGGCGGGAGAATCATCCCAAAAACCACAAGTCCAACCAGAAGTCCAACTAGCACCTTATGGTTGCTTCCTACTTTCATGTTACTCCTCCATTCCGAATGACAATCATTTTCTGCCCACAATTTTCGGTAGATGTTGCTATATTTCAGTTTATATTTAAATGTTCCTTCAGCATCTTGATTCTTGAGTCATGACCAGTACCTTATCCAATCCGACAAAATATTTATAGTTCGGGCAACATGACTTTCACAAAGTCCTGAGAGGAGGAGGATATGGCAGAATTACTTCGAGATTGGCCTCATGCTAGAGCGGTCTTCATTACTTTCATTCTGTTGGCTTCAGCGGTGCTGACCGGATACGGATCGCAGGGGAATGATGACGAGCACTATGCGAAGTTCCATCAGGAGACCTATTCCACTGAGAGCAGTGGGGGGATTCGGAAAGGCAGCACCGCAACCGACCCAGCGGAGACGGGAATCAAACGCGTTGCGGTAATGACAACCAGACCGGATGTTCTTCGTGATTTCCTTGAGAACAAGAAGATTCGCTTGGACGGGTCTGGCTCTTCGGACGGATCATTTCAGTTGACGGTGAGAATACTCGAGATACCCGCATCACTCATGTCAGAGATGGAGAAACTGGATGGTGTGGTGGGCGTTTCCGAGTACACCGAGCCCAACCTACCCATGGACAGTGGGGGAGGGGGTCCCGCACCCTCGCTCGACATCATAAACGAGAGGCATGGCATTGATTCGGCCTGGGCGAAGGGCTTCACCGGGAAGGACGTGAAGGTCGCCATTCCGGATTATGGTGTCGACTTCGCGAACCTCGACCTCATTGGCACGCAAGCTCGAGATACAGGGACTTTTTCCACTACTGATGAGACAGTCGTTGGATCTGCCATTCAGGGACAGGATAATACCACCCTTGCTCACAGAGGAATCATCTCAGGGTCTGAGTCGCTGTATCTGAATGGAGCTCCGATGCCCGGGGCAAGCTACAATATCGATTACGAGACCGGCTATGTCACATTCACCACTCCGTTGGGCGCAGGTGACAGCGTGACAGCATCATATGACTACTATTCTCCCTACTATGGATGGCCCATCGTCTTCGATCCGATGTCTGTTTCAACATACATGAGCACCAAATTTCCAGATGACACCTGGTTCGTGAATGCGACACAGAATGGTACGGACCTATTCCCCGTGAGTCATCGAATCAGAATCGATGGGAAGAACGACTTCGCCGAACAGGAGATGTGGGGAAGTGATGATTCTGGTGAGGTCAAGTACCAACCACCAGTAGGGGCCAAGACGACTGATTTCGATCTTACTGACCTCTATGTCACACGCGACCAAGAGTTCTGGTACTTCGGATTTCATACAAGCGAGGGATCTCTCAACAAGACCTACGGGCTCTACATCGATGTTGACAATGCGACATCTGGATCCACGTATGACCCTGTTGGGAATCTCGTTGACACAAAGGCCTCACATTCCGACTCCATCGTGGATGTGGAGTTCAGTCCGGACGGGAGGCTGATCGCCACGGCCTCGAAGGACAGGCTGGCCAAGATATGGAGGAAGGATGGAAGCCTGCTATTCGACCTTTTCGGTCATCTATCCGCGCCGCATTCAGTCGCATGGTCCCCCGATGGAAGCTTGTTAGCAACAGCGGAGATAGGCTTCGTAAGAATCTGGAATCCCACGGATGGAAATCAGATACGGGAGATACCCATACCGTTCGGAACTGTTCCGGACGGTAGAGCCCTCCTGAG
>JBHIBK010000030.1:0-11424 GCA_046759065.1 Thermoplasmata archaeon
GGATCCGTCCGGGTACGGCATCCAAGGAACGTACTACAACATAGACATTCCACCTTGGGTCAACTACACGCTCAGCGGCCCCTTTGCGGTCTCTGGTGAGGGAGTTCATTCAATCCACTACAACAGCACTGGAATGGCGCAGAACATCGAGGCCACCAAGACGTTCGACATCGTTGTGGACGACACACCGCCTTCTTCGTCGATCGTGATGGGAGCACCGAACTACACTTCCGGGCAGACTTGGGTGACTCCTCTCACTCCCATTTCCATCAACACTGTCGACGGAGGTCCTGTCCCCGTTGGTGTCAACTACACCAAGTACAGGGTGTGGAACGGAGGTTCCTGGACTGCTTGGGACAACTATAGCACCCCATTTGGTGTTGGACCTCAGGAGGGATCGAACCACGTGGAGTTCTACTCCTCTGACCTTCTTTGGAACAACGAGACCGTCTCGAATGTCACGTATCTAGTTGATGACAGCCCGCCAGTGACTCAACTCAACATCGGTGTGCCGAACTACACCTCCATAGACACATGGGTCAATTTCTCGACCACGATATCGCTGACCGTGACGGATGGCGGAGTCATTCCCGTCGGAGTGAACGGCACACTCTACAGAATCTGGGCAGGAAGCTGGACTCAGTGGCAGGAGTACCTGTCGCCCTTCACCCTGGGCACGGAGGGCACGAACTACATTGAGTATTATTCCGTCGACTTCCTAGGGAATCGGGAAACCGCCCAGAACGATACGCTGATCGTGGACAACACTCCACCGACAACGACATTCAGCGTCGGATTTCCGAGATACCGCCCAAACCCTTCTGAATGGTGGAATGCCACCTCGTCCACTCCATTGGCCTTTTCCGCTCAGGACGGAGGACTCATTCCGGTCGGAGTCTGGGCGGTAGAATGCAGGCACAGTCCATCACCGGCTTGGCTCGATTGCTCATCGCCCTTCAACCTCTCTGGATATGGAGAAGGATTTCAGAGGATCGAATTCCGAGGCATCGATCTGCTCGGAAACACGGAGGCGGAGAACTCCTCCAACCTGATAGTGGATGATTCACCTCCTTACTCGACTCTGATTCCACGACTGCCCCGATATATGAGTACGGATGTGTGGGTCACATCAAACACGCAATTCGAGGTTGTGAGTGTCGATGATGGTTCTCCCCCGGTCGGGTTGAATGACACCCTGTACCGGGCATGGAACGGTGGATCGTGGTCTCCCTGGACATCGTATTCCTCCCCCTTCTCTCTGGGTCCGTCCGAAGGATACAGTCACGTTGAATACTATGCGTTTGACCTGCTATCGAATCAGGAGTCCACTTCGAAGGAGAGCTTCATCGTCGACAACACTCCACCGACAACGACAACACATATCGGTGAGCCGATCTACACACACAATGCAACTACCTGGGTGAACTCTTCCACCTCCATCACGTTGACAGCTGCGGATGGCGGAGTCATTCCTGCGGGAGTGAACAGGACGTTCTATAGAATCTGGGCGGGAACCTGGACTCAGTGGCAGGAGTATCTGTCACCCTTCACCCTGGACGCGGAGGGACTAAACCACGTCGAGTTCTACTCCTCGGATCTCCTCGGGAACCAGGAAGTCGTTCTGAACCAGACCCTCGCAGTCGACGACACGCCCCCGATGACAAC
Source organism: Thermoplasmata archaeon (assembly GCA_046759065.1). Lineage (GTDB taxonomy): Archaea > Thermoplasmatota > Thermoplasmata > RBG-16-68-12 > JAGMCJ01 > JAGMCJ01. The sequence goes on from JBHIBK010000030.1 coordinate 1,666, forward strand.
GATAGAGCCGAGCGAGACGGATGTCGGAATACGCCAGACATTCCTTCTCGAAGCAGACGACGGCCACGGATGCGGCGTCAGGGAGATCCTATTCAGCATAGACGGCGGAGCCTGGCAGACCTATCTCGAAGAGTTTTCCTTGGACGAGTACGGCCACCACATGATTCTATACGGAAGCGTTGACAACTTGGGAAACGTCGAGGAGCCGAAGGAGCTTGAGGTTGAGATTGCCAGACCGAGCGAGAACTGGAAGCCGCTCCTCGCGGTGCTATTGGCGATCATCCTGTTGGCGTTTGGACTCATCGTCTGCAAGAGGCGGCCTCTAGAGTTCAAGACTGGGAGGTCCTCTGCGAAGACCTTCCTCCTGATTTCGTCTCCATTCTGGATTGCTGAGGTGATAACTGGAGTAGTGTCCCTCCTCACGGGTTGGCTTTCCATTCCGCCCTTGTTGGGAATAGGTATGTTCTTGGACCTCGGCATCCTCATCGCGGGCCTGATAGCGCTAGCTGTTCACGGCAAGCGTGAGAAACCTGAGAAGGAAGCTTCGAAGGAGAACAACATTAAATAGCCATGTGCCCATGTGAATCTGGGGGGTTGGAGGCTCTTGCACAGAGGAAACCGTTTGACGGTGCTGGTCGCAGTCCTCATCCTGATTGCCCTGCCCATGCAAATGGGCATAGTGCGGTTGGGAACGGTACTGGCGAGCTTCAGCTACGTGAATACCGAGCCCTACATCTTCATCCAAAACGGAACTGGTGCGGAGGTCCTCCTGGATTCGGGAGAGAACTTCTACATCATCCACGTGAAGGACGGTGACATCTACTTCCGAAAGTATGATTCCTCGCATTCGCTTTCCGTTCCAGACGTAGTTCTCTATGACAGCGGCGTGAACAAGCGGATGGACGCCGTATTCGACGACTTCGGGTTCATCCACATGACCTGGTCCACGGACTTCTATGGCGACTGGAGCACGATGTATATGAAGATCGACCCCAGCGGGACCGTGGTCGTTCCGGCAATAAACCTCTCCGGTAACAACACAGCATGGGACATCGCGTCCGCCATCGATGTCAACTCCCTGGGTGATGCCTATGTTGCATGGGACCATTGGTGGAATCCCAACAGCCCTTGGGCTGAGGATGTCCTCTACGCGAAGATCAACTCGGATGGAAGCGTGGCCTTCACGCAGCAGTACTTGGCACCCGTGGACTGGAGCACCGCCTTCTACGGCAAGAAGGACCTGGTTGTGGATAGAAGCGACAACCTGCACATCATCTTCGACCTTCAGGACGGGAACGACATTCGCGTTTACTTCAAGAAGTACGCCAGCGACGGCACGACAGTCCTGATAGGCGAGAAGCAGCTCATCTCATACGTCTACAAGGGCTGGGCGAGTGCCATGGAGGCCGTTCTCGATTCGCGGGACAAGATCAACATAGGACAGACCTACGGGGTTCCAGGGGGCAAGATGGAGACCTTCTACGTGAGGATAGACCTCGAGGGGAATTTGGAGGTGGGCCCTGTTCCGCTCTCTCCGCAGGACAACTACCACTCCCATCAGGCCTTTCTGGCTATCGATGACAGCGATAACAGTTACGTCTTCTGGCGGGAGACGCAGGGCGGGAACGGGGAGGTCTACTATGCTGTTGTCGATCAGAATGGTACCGTGGTTCTCAACTCCACACGGCTGACCCATTCACCGGAAAGCGAGCAGTCCTACTACATGGGTGGGGTCTTTGATTCCCTCGCGCGATGCTTCTGGAGCTACTACAATGACAATGGTACGTATGTGATATATCCGGTGGCACCTGTTGCGGATGCGGGAGGTCCTTATGTCGCCCATGAAGGCGACACCATTACGTTGAGCGCGGCGGGCTCCTACGACGAGAACGGGGACGCACTCCAGTATCGTTGGGATCTGGATATGGATGGGATCTGGGACACTAACTGGTCCCGAGAGAAGAACCTTTCCTTTGTCTGGGGAGATGATGTCAACCTGACGGTCACCGTCGAAGTGACGGACGGTTCCTTCTATGACATTGATGTCGCTGTCACTGCTATCCTGAATGTCGCGCCGACCCTCGAGGAAATCAACTGGTCCGCTCAGGCGGGCGGGGAACCACGGACGATCGGATACTGGAAGCATCAGTGCGGAGAGAACCTGAGATCACCTGACCATGTAGGAATACAGCAATCGTTCATCGACCACATCTCGAACAGCTCTCAGGTGTTCGCGGGCATCTCTACGAAATCAGAGGTGTGCGACCAGCTTGATGACAAAAACCACCGCAATATGACACAGAAAGCCATGCAACAGCTCATGGCCTTGTGGTTGAACGTGGCATCTGGAAAGCTGGATCTCAATTCAAAGGCCTTTGTCAACGAGCTGAACAAGAGTATGAGTCTGTCAGAGGTAATCGACTGGATTGAGCAGACCATCTTGAACAACACGAGCGAAGATATGGAAACTGCTAAGGATATGGCGGACGAAACAAACAACGCGAACCTGTTTGCGCAGGGAGGAGTTGCCACCGAAGCCATTGTCTCGGATCCAGGAAGTGACGATCTCATATTCACTTGGGACTGGGGGGATGGGACAAGAACGGAGCACATCTGCTACAATGATGGATTAGGTCCAGATCCCTATCCATCTCCTGACGTGAATCCGATGATGACAATGGACACAGCCACGCACAGCTATGCCTCAACCGGAGCCTTCACCATCACTCTGACGGTGACTGATGACGATGGTGGATTGGTGGGAATCTCATTGCTCATAAGCATCTAGAGAAGAGCACACAACATTGAGTCTTTCTTCTGCAGTGGGGTCCAGTAGGTGTCGTACTTGACTGTTCTCCCCACCTCCTCATAGTCCTCCTTCTCATGCCCTGCAAGAGCACCGATTAGGTTGCAGTTGATGATGATCCACGACATTCCATGCCTAGGTAGAGGGCCTTGCCCTCGGAAAAGATAGAAATAGGAACACCCATTCGGTAAGCGAGGCGGGAACATGGCCATGAGGAGATATCTGGAGCACTTTGAAGACCTGCAGGTTATCGAGGAACGAGTGGAAGACGACTCCTTCATCACCAAGAAGTTAAGGAAGAATCCAACCACCCCGTTCCTCTTCGAGGATTTCAACGGCTTCCGAGTCGCAGGAAACGTATGGGCGACCCGCGAGAGCATAGCGAGCGCCCTGGACCAGACGCCCGAGGATCTACTTCTGAAAATGCTGGACGCCATGAAGAATCCCGCGGACTTCGATGTCATCGAGGATGCTCCAGTCCTCAAGAACGTCGTTGAGGATGTGAACCTGACAGAATCCCCGATTATGAGGTGGTATCCCAAGGACGGCGGGACGTACGTCACGTCCGGCGTCGTCATCGCGGAGCTCGGCGAGAAGAGGAACATGTCCTTCCACAGGATGATGGTGCTGGACGAGACGAGGCTGACGGCACGCGTCGTCCCGAGGCACCTGTACGCGATGTGGAAGGAAGCTATCGAGCGGGGAGAGGAGCTCAGGATAGCCGTGGCCGTTGGCCTCTGTCCATCGATTCTACTTCCCGCCGGAATGTCCGTGAGCTACGAGACGGATGAACTGAGGATCGCGGCGGCTCTTAGGCTCGCCACGCTGGGCGAGAACATCGGGGCCACGAGGACAGAGAGCGGCCTCACCGTTCCAGGGTATGCGGAGTACATCCTCGAGGGCAGGATGATAGACGAGACCGCGAAGGAAGGTCCCTTCGTGGACATCACTGGAACTTACGACATCGTCAGAGACGAACCCGTCATCGTCATAGACCGCATATATCACATGGACGACCCGATTTACCACGCTCTCCTGCCCGGCGGGAGAGAGCACTACCTCTTCATGGGGATGCCGCGCGAGCCGCAGATCTACGACAGTATGAAGAAGGTCGTGCCAAAGGTCGGCGGTGTTCGCCTGACGGAGGGAGGATGCTGCTGGCTTCACGGAGTCGTCTCCATCGAGAAGCAGGTCGAGGGCGACCAGAAGAACGCGATGATGGCCGCCTTCACAGGTCACCCCTCAATGAAGCGCGTCATCGTGGTGGACGATGACATCGACATCTACGACGACAAGGATATCGAGTGGGCGCTGGCCACGCGGTTCCAGGCCGACAGGGGAATGCTCAAGGTGAAGGGCGCCCGCGGGAGTTCCTTGGACCCGAGTGCGGGGGGCACGACGACGAAGCTGGACTTGGACGCGACCAAGCCGTTGATCGGTGAAGGCTTCGACAGGGCGACCCTCTAGAGGCGCGCGATCCTGCATTCTTGCCTCCACCAAGCCATGCAAGGTATCGTCAAAGGATAGAACAGTTAAATAGACGTATCAGGATTCAATCCCAGGAGAAGGAGGGGACCAATGGGGAAGGCGCAGAGGATAGGTACATACGTCGAGGGTCTCGACAGGCACATGGAGGGGGGCATCCCGATCGGCTACACGATCCTCGTCTGCGGTCCGTCAGGGAGCATGAAATCGACCTTCGCGTTCAACATACTCCACAACGCATCGAAGGACAATGACTTGAAAGGGCTATACATCTCGATGGAGCAGAGCAAGGACAACCTCCTGGCGCACATGGCCTCCCTCGGCATGGACGCCTCCACGGCGAGGAACATGAACGTCGTCGACATGGGACGACTCAGGCGGGAACTGGGGAAGAAGCCCGAGGACTGGTTCGATACTCTGTACTCGCAGCTCAAGCGGTACAAGGAGGAGTTCAATTGCGACATCCTGGTGTTGGACTCCCTCGACGCTCTGTTCGCGCTCACGGCTCTCGAGAACCCGAGGAACCAGCTCTTCCATTTCTTCGAGGACCTGAGGGAGTTGGGGACTACGAGCCTTCTCGTATCGGAGATGCCCCGCAACGAGATCGTGTTCGGGAAATACGGAGTGGAGGAGTTCCTCTCCGACGGCATAATCCATCTTCGCTTCAGGGAGATAGAGATCGGGAGAATGCCCTCCGTGAGAAGGTACATCGGGATAGTGAAGATGAGGGGTACAAACCATGACCTGGACTACTATCCCCTCCTGGTCGAGAAGGGAAGGTTCGAAATAGTGGTCGAATGAGATGACGGAGATCTTCGCGGTCCAGTCCTTCGTTGCCCTCTTCATCAATTCCGCTCTTGGAATATATGTGATAAGGAAGAATCCGGGAGCGCCCGCCAATCGCTCATTCGCCCTCCTCATGCTCACTTTCGTCATATGGGACCTCTCCGAGGGCGTGCTCAGGCTCTCCTCGAACGTTGGCGACATGGGGTTCATCAGGCTATGGGTGAACATCGAGTGGGTGGGCATCGCGGCCATCTCCGGTGCCCTCTTGCACTTCATCCTCTCGTACCCGAGAAAAAGGGATGTCCTGAACAGATGGTACGCCTACCCGTTGATATACGGCCCGCCGCTGGCGATAATCCTGCTCATTTGGACGACGGACATCGTGGTCTCCGGTGCAGCGATGGGGTGGATGGGTTACGATGCGAAGATAGACCCCGCGGGCTATGTGATCCCGGCCGTCGTCTACGCCGTTCAGATCTTCCTCGCCCTAGCGATACTCCTGAGGGCCTACACCCGCTCCGTGGGCATTGTCCGCAGCAGGTCCAAGATACTCCTCATGGGAATAGCCGTTCCGGTCGTCGTGGGCTCGGTCACAGAGGTGTTCCTTCCCTTCTTCATGGACGTCCAGACCCGCCTGGGAGCGGGAACGATCTACACTGTGGTGATGGGACTGTTCACCGCTTACGCCATCACGAAATACAAGCTTCTCGTAATCGAGCCCACTGTCGAGGAGGTGAGACTGGGAGAAGCGGCATACAAGCTGGAGCTCGACCACAACTACCTTCTGAAGGGAGAGAGCTCGGTCCCCGCCTATAGGGCATTCAGGAACATGGTCACCCGCACCCCTGGTCTCTGCATCACCACGACCTATCCGGAGAAGGTCCAGAAGAGGTTCGGGATGGAGAGGACGCCCATCATCTGGCTCTCCAAGGTCTCTTCTGAGGAGAGGACGCTGAAACCCTCGGATCTGGACTTCGAAGTCACCCAGACGATCATCAAGTTCGTGAAGGAGAACCCGGAGACCTCCGTGTTCATGGACGACCTGGAATATCTGAGCACCATCATCGGGTTCCAGGAGGTCTCAAAGTTCGTCAAGCGGATCTCGGATGTCCTTGCCACAGAAAACTCGACTCTGGTGGTCCCGCTCAACCCGCGAGCCTTCTCAGCCAAAGAGCTGGCGATATTCGAGAAGAACTTCGATTTCATCAGAGAGATGAGACGTCCGAGAGCGGAGGAGGTTGACTATGCGACATCCAATACGGTCCTGAGCCTCAGCGACCGAAGCGCACATTACGAAAGGTTCGCCAGGACCAACGCACCGAAACTGCACATAGGAACGACGCACCCCCGGAGGATTGACAGACAGCACGTGCTCGGAGCATGCGAGTACATCTGGCTGACGGAGACAAGGAGAGAAAGGGATGGTCTGGACCCGAGCCAGCTGAACTACGAGGTCCTCAGAAGGCTCTCCAAGTTCATCGAGGAAAGCCCTGGGAGCGCTATCCTCTTGGAGGGCATCGAATATCTCATCTCCCACAACGGATTCTCAGACGTTCTTTCCTTCATGCAGTCCGCAATCGATCTGGTCTCGATATCCAATTCCCGTCTCTACGTGCCGCTTGATCCCGCCGCCTTGGGGGACAAACAGCTCGCCATCCTGGAAAAGAGATTCGACACTGTCGCGTGATTATCTCGCGTCCTGTCGCAGCACTTCCCACAGCTTGTCCTGGAAGTCAAACTCGGACGTCACCAGCCTCCTCACAAAATTGACTATCTGCCCGTGTGGGTCAAGGCCATTCTCCCTGCAGAACTCCTTGTACCGTTTCAGGAGGTCAGGGTCAATTCTTATATTGAACTGCGCCTTCTTTGCGGGCATCAATGACCACAGTTTCCAAATCCCCACATAGTATTTCTAAGTTTCTTTTCCTATCATCTTGTAGCAATCGGTATGAAATGTAGCAATCATTATATATTGCTACAATATTATCACTTCTGATAACAGGCGGGGGCGGCATGATAGAGGAAGTCCAGAAAGTCCTGGAACATTTCGAGGCCCACTCGAGGAACGGCTTCTCGTTCCTCACCAGCTTCGAGAACCGAGAGTTCTTGTTACCGACACTCGTTCAATTGGGCTACAGGACGATGGACCTCTGGGCAGCGATGGGCCGGGCCAATGAGAGCACGACCCTGTCATGCGTACCCCCGAGATATCGAAGCGAGTTGGTTCACGCGAAGAACCTGACGACGCTGATAACAGTGATATCGGACGACGCAGCGGACAGTTCGAAGGACAGAGGGATCCTGGAAAAGGTCGCGGGCATAGTGATGGCGAAACTGGAGAACAACCCTGTGGTTTTCGACGCCTCGGACCCCCACCTCATGCTAGTGGCATCCAGCTGGGACGAGGTCGTGTCCATTCTCGAGAGCGCCCCCCGCTTTGAGGAATTCAGGGACCTATTGCTCTTCGATATGGGTGAGCTGATGCAATGCCAGAGGTTCAATCTCGTCATAAACATGAATCCCCTCCTCTGCAACACGGACGAGTATCTGGCATATGGCACGCACAACTTCAACGTGAAGCCCCATATGACCATGGACCTGATGTTCTCTCGTGATTTCAGGAGGGAGGACCTTGCTCCATTCAGAAGAGCGCTACATCACATACAGACCGCGATACAGCTTGTCAACGACGTCCACACGATGGACAGGGAGATAATGGATGAGGGGTCCTTCGGGAACTACTCGATGATATGGGGCCTGGAGAAAGGCAGAATATCGATCGATGATGTCTACCAGATGCGTGCTTCCAAGATAAGGAAGGCCTTCCCCCTCCGGGACTTCGAGAAGAAATGGAAGCGCCACATGGGCATGGCCAGAGAGCTTCTGTCAAGGACCAACTCCTTCGATGTCAACGACTTCTTGGAATCCGTTCTCGCGATAAGAAAGATGTACGAGGTCGCAAGTGGACGGATGTGATAACCGAGCATCAAGACTTATATAGAGACCTTCCGATGAACGCGAGTGTTCCCATGAGGCGACCTGTTTCCATTCTCCTTGCCTTCATGTTCATTGCCATTCCGCTGAACCTCGCGACCCCGTCGGAGGACAGCGACCCGCCCTTCGGACCCATACTGACGCCTCCGAACCCTGAGGTCTACGGGTCAGTGCCCCCGCCTAAGTTCATGGAATACCCGAGGACGAGGGGTACGCGATCGGACGGAACGGAAGAGCTCCTGGTCATACTGGTCGAGTTCAATGACGTCAGCCATGATGCATCGAACACCCAGACGAAGTTCCAGACCCTGATGTTCAGCACAAGCCCCAGCGAGAGGAGCCTCCACAACTACTACGATGAGGTCTCATACGGCGACCTGAACGTGGTCGGCAACTCGTCTTCATGGTACACTGTCTCCAACCCGATGAGGGAGTACGGAGAGGACAGCCTTACTGGGGTCGATGATTTCAATGGTCCCGTCTACAGGCTGGTAACGGATGCGGTCCTGCTCGCGGATGCTGACATCGACTTCAGCCAGTATGACTATGACGGTGACGGAGTTGTCGACCATCTGGCGGTCGTTCACGCGGAGCAGGGGCAGGAATCGTCCATGAACACGAACACCATCTGGTCACACAGATGGGCGGTGCTGGACGCGGACCTCTCGACTCCGGGAAGTCAGCAGCTCATGGTCGACGGCGTTCAGGTGTACTGGTACACGATGCAGTCGGAGTTATCCCCTGTTGGCGTTTTTGCGCACGAGTTCGGGCATGACCTCGGCATGACAGACCTCTACGATTCGGACGATGACAGCGAGGGGATTGGAACTTGGGGCCTCATGGGCGGCGGTGCATGGCTGGGATCACCGGCGGGCTCGGAACCCGCTCATCCTTGCGCCTGGTCGAAGATCGAGCTCGGATGGGTGGTACCCTTCGAGATCCTGACCCCGCTGGTCGCTCAAGAAATCCCACAGGTCGAGACCGATCCAGTCGTCTACAAGCTCCCGATCGGAGAGTCTGCCGCGGGAGAGGAGTATTTCCTCATTGAGAACAGGCAGCAGGTGGGCTTCGATTCCGCCCTTCCGGGAAGCGGTCTGCTGATATGGCACGTCGATGAGAGCGTGGACAGCAATGACGACCAGTTCCATCGGATGGTCGACCTCGAGGAGGCTGATGAGGAGAACGGGGAGAATCCCACTCAGACGACAGACCCGTGGTCCGATTCGGAGGATGGCTTCAATCCCACCTCGGTGCCCGACAGCGGCTCGTATGCGGGCGTTCGCACCGGCTGGAAGGTGAGGAACATCTCGCCTTCGGGTTCGAACATGACAGCAGACATCACAAGGGAAGTCGAGGACGACCTGGCGGTCAAGGCCGTCAGCGTAAAGAGCGTGGCGCAGGTTGGGGAGACACTGACCATCAGGGCGACCATAGAGAACAGGGGAACGAACAACAAGACCGACTTCAACGTCACCATGACCGTCTATGACGGCATTTACGAGACGGCTTCGGAGATCTTCAATCAGACAACGACGGTGGCCTCACTTCTCAGTCGCACGGAGACGAACCTATCCTGGATATACACACCTTCATCCTCCGGGAAAGTCCTGTTCGAAATCTTCGTGAGCCTCGCCTTCGATGAGATCCCGGAGAACAACGACAGGATAGTCCATTCGACTGTCAACACA